>JAHDWC010000048.1:22668-22918 GCA_023382575.1 Anaerolineales bacterium | reverse complement strand
GGAAAAACTTCTGGTTGGATTGGATCTTGCCTTCTTGAGTCGCATCTGTGGATAAGATAATGCGTCCATCCGTATCCATGACGAAGAACTCAGAGAAATAGCCTGTGCGCTCATTGAATTTGCGCAACTCATTGCGGACCTGGTTCAAGTCCACATCCGATTCCTCGGGGTTTTGTAAGAGTCTGTACAGACCTTGTTCAATGACTTGGTCTTCATGGACAAGTCCCAGATTGACGCGCAGCACTTCCAG
>JAHDWC010000048.1:0-22658 GCA_023382575.1 Anaerolineales bacterium | reverse complement strand
AGCCAATCTTTGATGGAGTTTTCCTTCAAGGTTGCCACCGATTGAAGTTCGTCGAAGGCGGCGGTTCTCAAGCCTTGAGCACTGACCTGGGTGGCGATGATGCCAGTGACCAACACGGGGATGATCGCCAATAGAATAAATGCGATGAATAATCGGTTTCGCAGGGACAGGGCTTTGGATGGGCTGCCACTGAAACGGTGGGTGGAATTTTGAAGCGAAGGGTCTTGTTTCATAAAAACCTCGGTGAATCTAGGTCACGACGATGGGCGCATGGAAGGGAATGGGGATGACACTAAATGGCATTCCATGCGCCCATATGATTACGGATACTTTATGGAGTGGGCAGGAACTGGTTGGTGTAAACGGTGGACAGGTCAATGGGGTCAGAGAGGAAACCGAATTCCAACAAGATTTCCTGGGTAATGCCCCAAACTTCACCATCCATCGAACCGAGAGAACCAACGCCATTGTCAATGAAGGGGATCTGAGCCTTCATCACCTTTTCCTGATAATCCAGATCAAGGGTTTCATCGTATTGAAGCGGGATGGCGGCAACCTCGGTCGGGTTCTCGAGGGCGTACTGGTAACCCTTCATCGTGGCGCGCAGGAAGCGGCTGATCAGATCCGGGTTGGACTGGGTGAGTTCTTCGTTTACGAAGATGGTGTTGATGTACACATCCACACCATAGTCTTTGTAGTACATGATGTTGATGCTGTCACCAGCGTTCTGGGTCATGACCTGCTGGTCGGTTGCGAACATACCAGTCATGGCGTCCATGTTGCCAGCTTTGATCTCGTTCGCGCCGGTAAAGTCTTGGATGAGAGCGTATTGCATGGTGTCTTGTTCCAAGCCAGTGCGGCTCATGAACGCGAGGAAGAGCAAATCGGAGTAGCTGCTCAGGTCTTCGGAGTACACACCCACGGTCTTGCCAGCCAGGTCTTCGGGCTTGAGGATGTTATCGTCCTGAAGTGACGTGATCGCCAGCGGATTGTCTTTGAAGATGGTCGCTACGGCGACGAAGTTCTGACCGTTCGCGCGGGCAGTGATCAGGCTGTCGCCCTGACCGATGCCGAACAAGGCATTTCCGCTTTCGACTTCCGCCAGCGGATTGATTTCAGGCCCGCCAGCATTGAGCGTCACTTCGATGTTTTCCTCAGCGTAGTAGCCCTTTTCAATGGCAGTATAGAAACCGGCATATTCCACACCGTGGAACCAGCTCAACTGCACAGTGACCTTGTCGGGTTCGGCGGGGGCGGCTGTGCTTCCGCATGCGCTGAGAAACAGCGCAGCCACAACAACCAACAAACTAATTTGACGCAAATACTTCATTTTTATAACTCCTCTATCTTATGAAATGGATGAATTGCTTTCAGAGATTGGCAGAGAGACGCAGAATGTCGAACCTCTTTCCATCTCGCTCTGAACCATGATCTTGCCTTTGTGCCGTTCCACAATCGACTTGACGATAGCCAGCCCAAGCCCATTGCCTTCAATGTCACTGGCTTTCCCGCTGCGAACCCGATAAAAACGATCAAAGATAAAGGGGAGGTCCGCAGCAGGAATGCCATATCCGGTGTCTTGGATCTGGACTTCAAGGGTCTGGTCGAGGCGTTGAATGGAGATCACAACGCTGCCGCCAGCCGGTGTGTATTTAATCGCGTTTCCGATCAGGTTGCTGTACACCTGCCGGATTTGAAGGGGATTACCCTCGATGAGGATATGTGTATCCTCGCCTCTTAACTCAAGAGACAGGTTTTTCTCCTGTGCCATGATCTGAAACTCGTTGATGGTTTCCACCAGCAACTTCACAGGCTCGAGGGTTTCCAGTCGGTCTTCCATTTGTTGAAGATCGATCTCGGTCAATTGCAGCATGTTTTGAACCAGCTCAAGCATGTTTCGCGCCGAGGACTGGATATAACCGACAAAGTCCTGTTGCTGCGAATTGAGCGGACCAGCTTTGGATAAAAGGTCGCTGTAGCCGCTGATGGACATGATCGGATTCTTCAAATCGTGCGAAGCGGTGGCGATAAATTCATTCTTGACGCGTTCGAGACGTTTCTGTTCCTGCGTCACATTTTCATACAAACGGACGTTTTCAATGGCAATCGCCGCCTGGCTGGCAATGGCCTGCAAGAGCAGCAATTGTTCGAGGGTGAAATAGTTTTCCATTTCCTGCGTCAACAGCAGGAAGCCCAGCAATTCGCGCCGCCCAAATAGCGGAGCAACGACTGCCGAGCGGGTTGGGTTGCCCTCGTTTGATTTCCAATGTGGGTCATTCTTGGTGTTCTTGATGATCATCCCCTGATGCGTGTCGACGATGCGGTTGAAGAAGCTCTTATCAAGTTCGATCTGGTTTGCGTCGTTGTCTTCGCTGGTCAGCGAAATCTTATATCGTTCGACGGTATTTCCATCCGTATCCAGCAATAACATGTGACCTTCAAGCGCGCCGAATGTTTCGGCAGTGCGTTTCAAGACCACATTGGCAATCTCCTGGATATCCAACCGGGCGCTCAAGTCTTTGCCGATCTCTGGCAACAGACTTAACTCACGATTGCGGCGGCGGATGACATCTTCCGCCTCTTTCACGCGCAACTTTGTGCGGATGCGCGCCATCAGTTCGTGACGGTCAAACGGCTTGGTGATGTAATCGTCCGCGCCGAGGTTCAAACCTTCGCGCACATCGGCAGGGTCGAGCCGCGCCGCCGTCAAAATAATGACCGGGATATGCTCCAACGCCGGGTTGGCGCGGATCTCTTCCAAAACGGTAAATCCGTCCTTGTTGGGCATGTTAATATCCAACAGGACGAGATCGGGCATTTCATCTTGCACTTTGATAAGTGTTTCCAGCCCATCCTGCGCGCTGACGTGGTCATAACCTTCATAATCCAGATAACGCGCCAAAAGGGTCACATTGTCCGGGCGGTCATCTGCCACGAGGATTTTGAACTTGCGCTTCTCCCTACCCGCACTCTTGATGGGGTTGGTGGAATGCTTCATGTCTTCCATGTTGCGCGCCACAATCTGATAAATCCGCTCCGGGCGGACTGGCTTAATCAGAACTTCATCCACCTTCAGGCGTTGAGCAGTCACCTTCAACCCAGGCACATCGTAGGCCGTCACCAGATAGGTGTGCGCCGGACGTCCTCCGGGGTGATTCTGCATTTTTTCGATCAACTCCAAGCCGGTCATTTCCGGCATGATCATGTCGGTGATCAAAATATCCACGCCCTTGTTCTTGACCTTTTCCAGCGCCTCCAGCCCATTCGTGGCAGAGACAATATCTACAGAAGGGCCAAGCTGGGTAAGAGCGCGTGCCAATGTCGTTGCAGTGGACGGGTGATCGTCCACGATCAGGATGCGTACCTGCTCAATGGTGGCGGATGGGTAGGGTTCCATATGCTCCCATTTTCAGCGGACTCGCGTCAATCAAACGATAGGGATGGGAGCAAAAAGGTTGGGAAAAGTTGGGAAACGAAAAACCCGCCTCAGGCGAAGCTGGAAGCGGGTTCTTATCCATTGAAATTGGCGACGCTGGAGGTTAATCCGCCACGAGACGGTAGCCTTTCCCGCGCACGTTGATGAGGTATTTAGAGTTCTGTGCGTCCTTATCGAACGCCTGCCGCAGTTGATGGATGTGCCACTTGGTGAGTTCCTGCGCCTCACGCTGGTCAGCCTGATAGCCCTGCGCCTCTGCCACGAGCGTTTGGTAATCGACCACATTCGGCGCATGACGCGCCAATACAAGCAGATAATCGAACGAAGTGGGTGGGAGGTTGATGGCTTCCTCGTCGATCAGCAGACGGCGGGTGTGCAGGTCGAGCACGAGCGCGCCGCGTTTGATGAAGCGGTCTGTTTCAGGCGGGCTGGATGGTGCGTTGTGATTCTCCTGATTGGTCTCTAAAATCTTGAGTTCGTTTTGCAGCGCTTCGATCTGAAGTTGAATCTCGCGTTTGCGTTTTTCGCGCTGTTGGCGGGCAAGGATGGTGCGTGCACGCTCAATGATGACCTCAGGCTTGAGCGGTTTTTCGAGATAGTCGGTGGCGCCATAACGTAAACCTTCCACCGCTGAGTTGACATCTGGTTGGGCGGTGAACAAAACCACGGGCAGGTTCGGGTCTGAAGCGTGGATGTGTTTTAGAGCTTCCAGTCCCTGCATGCCGGGCATGCGCAGGTCGGTAAAGACCAGGTCAAATTTGGTGGTCTTTAGAAAAGCAAGTCCCTGCTCGGCGGTCTCGGCGGTAGTGACTTCGAAATTGGCTTGCTGCAAAATGCGTGCCAGCGTTTTTCGCAATGTCGCTTCATCGTCGATGATGAGGATATGACCGGTGATATTCATTGGGAACCCGCTCTCCTTGTCGGCAGCCAGATCTTGAAGGTGGCACCTTTGTCAGCGTTATTTTCGGCTGTGATACGTCCCTTGTGCTTGACGACGATATCGTAGCAGATGGTCAACCCCAACCCGGTGCCCTGTGATTTGTTCGTGATGAAGGCGTCGAACACGTTGGGCAAAATGACCGGGTCGATACCAATGCCATTATCCGCGATGGAGAGGTAAACCTCATCCTCAGATTTGAGAAATCGGGTAGCGACGCTCATCCGCCCTCTGCCGGTCATGGCATCGGCGGCATTCATGAACAGATTCAGAATCACCTGACGGATTTGATCTGGCAGACCCGGGATGATGGGCAGTGTCGGGTCGGGGTAGAACTCGAACGAAATATCACGATGTCTGAAGTGCGTGGAGACCAATGCGTACACATCTTCGATGATGGTGTTGATCTGCATCGGGCGGAAGTCTTCCACTTGAATGGGGCGGTAAGTGGCGCGCAGACGCTCGATCATGATCGCCATACGTTCTGTTTCTGATAGAACGATCTCAAGGTCTTGTTTTCCCTGGTCAGAGATGCCTTGCTCCACTTTGATCAGGAAGAGCGCGTTCTGAATGGCTTGCAGCGGATTGTTCAACTCATGCGAGACCGAGGCAAGCAGTTTGCCCATCAGAGCGAGACGCTCACTTTGCACTAGTTGACTGCGGATGAGCTTCTCGTGTTCCAGAGAGATTTGCAAGTTTTGATACAGATCCGCTTTTTGCAGGGCAACCGCTAATTGGTCCGCCACCGCGCTGACGAGTTGCAGGTCGCGCGCAGTGAAGATGTTGGGCGGCGCCTGATGGATGTCAAGAATGCCCAGAGTCTTGTCACCGCTTTTGACGGGGACAGCCAGCTCGGATTTAGTCTCTGGCAGATAGGGGTTGCGATTGAAGAAGACCACTTCGTCCACGTTGTTCGTAAAGAATGGGGCGGATGTCTCCGCCGCATAGCCGACGATACCCGAGCCAACCGGCAGACGATAGCCTTCGGACTTTAGCTTTTGTCCGATCTCGCCACTGCCCACCCGCAGGACAAAATCACCCGTAGACATGTCACGGATGAAGACTTGCACGTGATAATACCCAAAGTTACGTTGCAACAGATCGACGACATCTTTCAGGAGTTCGTCGGTGTTCAACGAGACCAGTCCCTGACTGATGCGATACAGGGCGTTCGTCTCCAAAAGCGCCTGTTGCGTGCTTTCCAATAGATGGGCGTTTTCAATGGCGATGGCAGCCTGCGTACCCAACGTGGTGAGCAGGTCTTTTTCGCTATCGGTGAAGGCGTGCGCCACCTTGCTTTGCACGCTGATGGTACCAGTCTTTTGTCCGCCGCTGATGATGGGCGCCACCATGAGTGAACGGAATCTGGGCGGAGTGACCATCTTGAAGAAACGGTCATCTTGCGTGACATCCATGACGTTGATGGTCTCGCCGCTGGCGATGACTTGTCCTGCCACGCCTTCGCCCAGCCGCATTTTGGCGCGGCTCTCGCCGCTGTCGGTGATGCCCGCCACCGCTTCAGGCGAGAGGAACTGTTTGCTTTCGTCGAGCAGGTGGATGACCGCCTGTTCCGCGCCGGGGATGAGGTCTTTGGCAGAGGCGGCGATCAGGTTCAGCAGATTCGTCAAGCCGATGCGTTCCCCCTGACTCAATGCCTGGGAAATCTTATTGAGCGCGTTCGACTCTTTGAGGCGTTTCTTGATCTCAAGGTCCTGACGGGCGTTCCAAATGGCGATGGCAAGTTGATTCGTGACCTGTTCAGCGCGGCTGACTTCATCTTCTGAAAATGAATGCTGGATGTTGTAAGTCACCAGGATGGCGCCCAATTTATTGCCGCGATGAATGAGCGGCAATGCCAGCAGGGATTTGATGGGGAAGTTCTCGGCGATGGGCGGATTGAACACATCCGATTGATGTGCATCTGTCACAACCAGCGGACGACCTTCACGCATGGCTGTCCGCGTGATTTGAATCTGTATCGGGTTGAGGGCGCCCTCTTTGACAGAATCAGCCGTCGCGGAGAGTTGAAGCGGGAGTGTCATTTGCAGGTCTTCATCCAGTTGGATGATGGAACAGTCATCTGCATTGAGCAGTGACTTGAGATCCGCTGTCAGCATTTGTGTGACGGCGTCTAGATTTTCAGAGGTGATGATGGCTTGCGCGATTCTGTTAAGCAGGGAAAGATATTGCTCGCGCGATTCTAGTTGTATCGCGCGGATGTTTTGCCGTTCGGCGCGCTGTCTGGACCAGCCCGCAAGACTCCCCACGAATAGTAGGATGATGCTCTCGAATAGAAATCCAACGTCTGAGAAAAAGAGGGTGCCTGTATTCCCCAATGTGATATAGGCGACGAAGACATTGATAAGGAAGAAAACGCCTCCTGCCAACGCTCCGGGCAATACCCCAAAGAAGGAGCCGATCATCCCGACGGGGATGACTCCCAGCATGCCCGCAGACAGTCCGTACACTTTCATCAGCCAGGCTGTGGTAAACGGATACAGCACCAGTGCGATGAGGGTGGACGTCCAGTGAGGGCGCATGAAAAGCGGGAATCCCTTCATGGGTTTATTTTAACATTGGGGTGGCAGTTTTCTATGAAACACAACCTCTTTGCAAGGAAAAAAATCCCGCAGAAAGTTCTTCTGCGGGATTTGGGAGGTCACTTGGCGTATTCGGTCGAGCGGGTTTCGCGGATGACCGTCACTCGAATTTGACCGGGATATTGCATGGTCTCTTCGATTTTCTTGGCGATGTCGCGCGCCAGCCGGGCAGAGCCGAGGTCGTCAATCGTTTCCGGCTTGACGATGATGCGCACTTCACGTCCCGCCTGGATGGCGAAGGCTTGTTGCACGCCGTCGAACGACATGGACATCTCTTCGAGTGAGCGGATGCGTTTGATATACGCTTCCAAATCCTCGCGGCGGGCACCGGGGCGCGCGCCAGAGATGGCATCTGCGGCTTCAGCGATGACCGCTTCCACAGTCTCCTGGTCCACTTCATGGTGATGTGCGGCGATGGCATTCACCACGATGGGGTTGACACCATAGCGCTTGCAGAATTCCGCGCCGAGTCCGGCGTGTGTGCCTTCCTGGTTGTGATCCATGGCTTTGCCGATGTCGTGCAGGAAGCCGCCCATCTTTGCCAATTCCACATTTGCGCCGATTTCAGCTGCGAGGATGCCCGCCAGCTTGGAGACTTCCACCGCGTGGGCGAGTTGGTTCTGCCCGTAGGAGGTGCGGAATTTGAGGCGTCCCATCATGCGCAGGACTTCGGGATGCAAACCAGCGACATTGGCTTCGTAGGCGGCCTGTTCGCCGGCTTCGTTGATAATTTTCTCGACGGCTTTGGTCTCGTCTTCGACGATCTTTTCGATGTGGGCGGGGTGAATGCGCCCGTCCAGCACGAGCTTGGCAAGTGCGCGGCGCGCAATTTCGCGGCGGACTGAGTCGAAGCAGGAGATGGTGACCGAGTCGGGTGTATCGTCCACGATGACATCCACGCCGGCGGCTTGTTCAAAGGCTTTGATGTTGCGTCCGTTGCGACCGACGATGCGTCCCTTCATTTCTTCGCTGGGCAGGGTCACGACGGCGCGGGTCACTTCTGCCACATGTTCGGAGGCGACGCGTTGAATGGCGTCAGCGATGAGCTTGCGGGCACGCTTCTCGCCTTCTTCTCGCGCTTCCGCTTCGATCTGACGGATGATGCGTGCCATGTCGCCGCGAGCTTCTTTTTCAACGGCAGCGAAGAGTTCCTTGCGGGCATCATCGGGCGTCATCTGCGCGATCTGTTCGAGGCGCTTCATTTGGTCATCGTGCAGTTTTTCGGCTTCGTTATGGCGCTTGTCAATTTGAGATTGGCGGCGGTTCAGGTTCTGCTCGCGCTGCTCCATCTTGTCGAAGCGGCTATCGAGTTCGGCGCGGCGTTTGTCGAGACGTTCAGTCTCGCGGTTCAATTCGATGCGTCGTTCCTTGATTTCGGTTTCGGCGGCTTGAATGATCTTGGTGGCATTCTCGCGCGCACTGCTTTCGATCATACGCGCTTGAGTGTTGGCGGCTTTCAGGATGTCATCTGCCTTATCCTGTTTGGCTTTGTTGGCACGATCCACCTGATAACGGTGGAAGAAGTAACCGGCGACAGCGCCGATGACGAGTGCCAAAACCACTAGCAAAATGGTAATCGGGTTCATGTCAGATCCTCGTCTTCGTAATGTGTTTCCTCCGCGTGCGCCTCGTTCCAGATTTGGGTGACGACGGGCGCGATGACGGAGTAGGGGAAGCCGCGCCTTGCGAGGTATTCGGAGAGTTTCTTGCGAAACTCGCTCCACTCCAGACCTTGGAATCTGGATGCTCGTTTTCGAGCTGTGTCATACGCCAGGGCTGATTCGTCCACGTCGGAAACAGCAGATTTCACAGTTTCCTCGTCCAGTCCTTTTTGACGAAGTTCCATCGTCAATGCGCGGCGGCTGCGGGGGCGGAAGGTGTTGCGATTTTCCACCCACGCGCGGGCAAAGTCGTTGTCGTTGGCGAGACCTGTGTCACGAAGCCGTTGAAGGGTGATCTCGATCACATCTTCAGAGTATTCGTGTTTGAGCAGGTTTTGCCGTATTTCTTTTTCAGAACGGACGCGATAGCTTAGGAAGAGCAGGGCTTGCTGGAGTGCCCGTTCTTTTGAATCTTCGGCTTGCAGGCTGGCGATTTTCTCATCGCTGAGGATGTCGCCGATCTTGAGCCAGGCGGCTGTGATGCGCGCCAGTGCGAAGGCAAATTCCCCGTCGAGGTAAATGTTCACCCGGTTGGGATTTTTCTTCTGCGCTGTTATCGCGGTAATCTTCTTCATTATTGTTAAAAATACACAGCCGAGACTTCCGACAAGCGGACTCGGCTGTGAAAGAGGTCTGGGTTGGTTGACCAACCGTCCGTCTTGAAGGAGGCGGATGGTCAAAGGACGCGACAAGCGTTCGTCACGTTCGGCACATTCGATTTAGGGTGAAGCCAGTCTTGTTGTCAAATTTTTTCCTAAGTGAGACTTCACAAAATAACTCCCATAACCGGGGGAGGATCGTGCGCGAAATTTCCAGTCAGTTTCAAGCAAAGTACCGCGTTGCGGCGGAAGTGTTCAAAGATTTTCTTAATTATACATGAATTTTAAGATTTGTTAACATTTCGGCTGCGTTTCAAGTTCGATCTTTTTAAGGTTGGACGAATCAATTTCCAGAATCGATATTGAAGGACAAATTGGCTTTTATGTTGTGTATAATTAAAAAAAGTTCAATTTATTTAGTTTCATGGAGGTGTCATGACTGAACGCCAACCTGAGAGTGAAGGGGATGTAAAAAATATTCAGCGGCTGGTTGCGTTTTTGGGGGTCTTTATTCTCTTGCTTAGTCAGTTCCTTGTTTTTTCTCAGCCGATCACGGATGATGTGTCGCTGCCCCCTTATACTCCATTGACTTTTGTTGGGGTGATCATCATGATTCTCAGTCAGTTGATTCGCCCGACTCCGTTTTGGAAGCGGCTTTCCACGCATCGTATTTTCAACGAACGCGTTTTCTGGATCATTGTTGGGACGTTGCTTTCTTTCCTGGCGGCCAGCGCCACGGCTTTCTTTATGAACTTTACGCGCGTCAATTACATCCCCGTAGTGACCGTCTGGTTGCTGGGAGCGCTAAGTTACGTATATGCTTTTAGAAAAACGGATGCGACCGTAGAGTCCATCTCTGTCCTGAGTTGGGTCAAGATGCATCGCACCGAGATCATCACGGTCTTGGTCATCATGGTATTTGCAGCCGCGGTCCGTTTTTACCGGTTGGGAGAAGTTCCGCGCGTTTTGGATGGCGATGAAGGTGCAGTGGGATTGCAGGCGCAGTTTTCCGCCGATGGTGTGTTGAGTAATCCATACGCTTCGTGGGAGAACTTTGGCGGGCTGTATCTGCAATTGATCAACATGACCATGAAGTTTTTTGGAATCAATGCTCTTGGGCTGAGATTCCTGCCTGCTGTTGCTGGTGTACTGGCAATCCCCGCGGTGTATCTGTTTGCGCGTCAAGTGGGCGGACAGAGGATCGCCACCATTGCGGCGATCATGATCGCTTTCTCCCATTCCCACATCCATTTCAGCCGCATCGTTTCGGTAGCATATATTCAAGACACCTGGCTGATTCCGCTTGAGCTTTATTTTCTACTAAGTGGGCTTGAAAAACGCCAATCCTGGCGGACAGCGCTAAGCGGCGTGCTGTTAGCGATCCATTATTCTGTTTATCTGACCTCACAGATCGTCACCGGGCTGGTGTTGATCTATATGATCATTCTGGCGATTTTCTATCGGAATTGGTTCAAGGAACGCATCTCTCAGGCACTGGCATTTTGGGGCGGATTTGTCATCATCATCATGCCTACGGTTTATTTTGCCTATCGCGACCCGAACGCCTTTTTACATCGCCTGATTCAGGCGGGGACATTCCAATCGGGATGGTTGGAAAATACCATGGAATTAACGGGTCAAAGCGCAGTGCAGATTCTATTTGGACGTATCGTCCATGCGTTCCTGTCCTTGTTCTATTATCCCGCGCTTGACTTTTACGGTTCCCCTGTACCGATGATGAGCATGATCTCCAGCGTTATTTTCTTGGCCGGGTTGGGGATTGCCCTCTGGCAGATCCGTCAGCCAGCCTTTTTGCTGGCGAACGGTTACATTTGGGGTGCAGTAGTGGCTGTGGGTGTCTTTGCCACACCTCCTTCTGCGGATTCCTACCGCATGTTGATGGCACTGCCCGTTGCTGTCACCTTGGCTTCGTTAGGCTTGGATCACATCCTCGAATTTATGGGGCTTGAACCGGAAAAACTTCGTGGTGCGTATCGTTTTTCAGTAGCTTCCGTCTTGGTGAGCTTGATCATCTTCAACTTATGGACGTACTATGGCGACTTTGCAGGTCGTTGCCGTTTCGCTGAAAACATCGTTGGACGTTACGCATCCTATCTCGGCACTGAGTTGGATCGCATCGACAGCGAGTTGAAAGTTTACATGCTGAGCGACGACCTCTACATCCACGGCACCCATCCATCCACAATTCTGCTCAGCCGCAACCGACCGGTCATCAACTTCTCTGAGCCAGTAGATAATCTGGATGTGATCTCTGGTGAAACCATCATCGCACCGCCGCCGCGCATCGAAGAACTGGAAAATTGGATTCGCACCCACCCCGGCGGGCAAGTCCATTACGAGTACGATTGCGATACCACCATTTTGCTTTCGTATCGTGTTCCCTAATGAGGCGAGTTGGACCCGCGTGAATACGAACTCATGTATCGTGTGGAAGACCAGCACTGGTGGTATCGGGGCATGGAATCCATTACGAGGTCGCTTATCGAACGCTGGGTGCAACCCACTTCCCGTCTGAAGATATTGGATGCGGGCTGCGGAACTGGTGCAGCGATGACCACCTATCTCGCCGATTACGGCGAAGTCACCGGTGTGGATTTGTATCCGCAGGCGCTCGAATTTTGCCGACGACGCAATGCAAGCCATCTCGCTCGCGCCTCCATTCTGAACCTGCCATTTGCTTCAGCTTCCTTTGAACTTGTCACCAGTTTCGATGTTTTATACGAACGGGCGGTCGCTGACGATGTGACCGCCCTGCGCGAATTCGCCCGTGTGTTGACCACCTCCGGGCGAATTCTTTTACGTCTGCCCGCTTATGACTGGCTGCGTGGACGACATGATGAACGCGTCCATACCAAGCGCCGATACACCGCAAAGCAGGTTCGCCATTTGTTCGAACAGGCAGGACTGATCTTGGATCATGTTTCCTATGCCAATACTTTTCTCTTTCCATTGGCGGTGATGAAGCGACTCAGTGAACGCTTGTTCCCATCCAGAGAAAGCGAATCAGATTTGACGGTCGCAGCAGGCGGACTCAACTCTGTATTCAAGTTCATTCTCGCAAGCGAAGCACCAATGATCGCAAGAGCAGGTTTGCCATTTGGCTTGAGCGTGGTCGCAGTGGGCAGGAAGCGTTCCTGATGAGCGATGACCCCAATGGAAAAAAACTCTCAAGCATCAGTGCCATCTTCCCGGCATACAACGATGGCGGCACGATTGCAAGCATGGTCGCTGCGGCTGTGATTGCCTGCCGGCAAGTGACCGATGACTTTGAGATCATTGTGGTGAATGATGGCAGCAGAGATTACACTCCACGCGTGCTGGCTGAGTTGATTGGGCGTTTCCCTGAATTGCGCATCATCACGCATGAGGTCAATCGCGGCTATGGCGGCGCACTCCGCAGTGGATTTGCCGCCGCACAGAAGGATTGGGTTTTCTACACGGACGGCGATGCTCAGTACAATCCGCTGGAGTTGGCTCACTTGGTCGAAGCGCTTCGAGCGAATGTTGATGCGGTCAATGGATATAAAATTTCGCGCAATGATTCCATAATTCGTATTGTCGTTGGGCGGGTTTATCATCATTTTGTGAAAATTCTGTTTGGGCTTCGCATCCGTGATGTGGACTGTGACTTTCGGCTAATTCCGAGGCGGATCCTTGCAGAAGCAGATTTGCAAAGTGATAGCGGCGCGATCTGCCTGGAGATGGTCAAGAAGATCGAAGATTTGGGATATGTCTTTGCAGAGGTTCCAGTCAATCACTATCCGCGGCAATATGGCATCTCGCAATTTTTTACGCCAATGCGGATTTTCCGCTCCCTGCAACAATTGGCAGGTTTGTATCATTCTCTTGTTATCAAAAAAACGCACCTTCAAAAAAAGACAACCGGATGAACATCGAAACTGCATACTTTAAACAAAAAGCATTGATCACAGGCGGGATGGGTTTTATTGGCAGCAACCTTGCGCGTCGATTGGTCGAACTCGGTGCGGACGTGACCATCCTTGATAATTTTGACCCGGACACTGGCGCAAATTCCTTTAACATCGCCGACATCCATGGGCAGGTTCGCATCGTGCAAGCGGACATCAGTGACGAAGCCGGACTTAAAGATGCGGTCGAAGGGCAGAAATATCTTTTCAACCTTGCCGGTCAGATGAGTCATGTGGGCAGTATGCAGGATCCATTCAAAGACCTCAACGACAACGCAGTGGGTCAGTTGAAATTGCTGGATGTATGCCGGAAGACGAATCCCAAGATCAGTATTGTCTTTGCGGGCACGCGTCAGGTATACGGGCGTCCCAAATATCTCCCTGTAGACGAAAAACATTTGCTGGCTCCGCTCGATAACAACGGCGTCAGCAAACGCGCCGGTGAGATGTATCACATCGTCTATCATCATGTGCATGACATGGCGACATGTGTGCTGCGCATGACCAACACCTATGGTCCGCGCATGCGCATCAAAGATGACCGGTTGACATTCATCGGCTGGTGGGTACGTCAACTGCTGGATGGGGATGAAATCCAAATCTATGGCGATGGCAGTCAGGTACGTGACCTGAATTATGTCGATGACGTTGTCCATGCCTTGCTGCTTTGTGCTTGCAATCCCATCGCGCGCGGAAAAATTTATAACGTTGGCGGCGAGCCGGTGAGTTTGCTGAATCTTGCCCGCCAGATGATCGACATCTATGGCAGCGGAAAGTACGCCATCGTATCCTTCCCTGAAAACCGCAAGCGCATCGACATTGGCGATTATTACGGCGACTATAGCCTGATTCATAGTGAAGTCGGTTGGCAGCCGCGAATTTCCCTGCGTGACGGCATCCAAAAGCTGATGGATTTTTACGTCCAAAACAAGGAGCACTACTTGTGACGCAAGAAATCCCCGCCATTGATCTAAACAAACAGCACGCGTCCATCCGCGCAGAATTGGACGAAGCCATCACACGCGTGTTAACAAAAGGTACGTTTATTTTGGGTGGCGAAGTTGTGTCATTTGAAAATGAATTTGCCGAATATTGCGGTATCGCTCATGCGATTGGAGTCGCTTCGGGAACTGATGCTCTGCAACTTGCCTTGCTGGCGTGCGGCATTGGCACGGGAGATGAAGTCATCGCGCCGTCTCACACTGCCGTGGCGACAGTTGCCGCCATTGAGATGACCGGCGCCAAGCCGGTGTTGGTGGATATCGAACTCACGCGCTTCGGCTTGGACCCGGAAGCGGTGGTTGCGGCGATAACGCCTCAAACCCGCTGCATTCTCCCGGTTCATCTTTACGGCTGCCCCGTAGATTTGAATCCCATTTTGGAGATTGCCCGCGCGAAAAATATCCTTGTCCTCGAAGATTGCTCGCAGGCACATGGCGCTTCCTATCACAGACGAAGAGTTGGCGGGTGGGGCGACATCGCTGCTTTCAGTTTTTATCCGACCAAAAATCTAGGTGCGCTGGGCGATGGCGGTGCTGTGGTGACGAATAATCCAGAATTGGCGGAGAGGGTGCGCCTGCTTCGTCAATATGGCTGGAAGGAACGCTATATCAGCCATATCAAAGGGATGAACAGCCGCCTCGATGAGTTGCAAGCTGCGATCTTGCGCGTCAAGTTGCGTCACCTGGATGCATGGAATGCGCGTCGCCGCGAACTTGCGAATTTATATCTTGAGATGCTCTCTGGCGCAGATATGGCTTTGCCAGTCCAGCCAGAGGATAGCGAGCATATCTTTCACCA
Organism: Anaerolineales bacterium; assembly: GCA_023382575.1. Classification (GTDB taxonomy): domain Bacteria; phylum Chloroflexota; class Anaerolineae; order Anaerolineales; family Villigracilaceae; genus Villigracilis. The sequence continues at coordinate 7,675 of JAHDWC010000048.1, read as the reverse complement.
GTTTGTAATTCGTCACCCCAAGCGGGATGAATTTCAAGCTCACCTCAGAGCGCATGGGATTCATACCTTGGTACATTACCCTGTGCCGGTACACCTTCAGCCTGCGTATGCAAACTTAACCCAAATGGTTGGGACCCTGCCCAAGTCGGAGAGATGCGCGCGCGAGGTCTTGTCACTTCCCATGTATCCGGAACTCAGCGAGGAGGAGATTCGACGGGTGAGTCAGGTCATCCTTAAGTTTTTTAACTGACTTCGTAACTTTTCGTACAAATGGGGTAAAAATATATGGAATCAAACAAAACGAACTGGCTCAAAATTGTGACAAAAGCAACTATTGAACTTTGTTCAAGTCGTGCGATAATCGAATCGTCGTTTTGCTGATTCAAAGACGATCCAAAATCCAAGGAGGCTGTATGGCTAAGTTCACGCGTGAAGATGCACTTGAGTATCATCGTTTGAAAGGCAAACCCGGCAAGGTGGCGATCGTGCCCACCAAGCCGATGGATACACAGCGAGATTTGAGTTTGGCGTATTCGCCCGGTGTGGCAGAACCGGTGCTTGAGATCGAAAAGAATCCCGAAGACGCCTATGAGTACACTTCGAAGGGCAATTTGGTGGCGGTGATCTCCAATGGGACGGCTATCCTTGGGCTTGGTGACCGTGGCGCGCTGGCGAGCAAGCCGGTGATGGAAGGCAAAGGGGTGTTGTTCAAGAAATTCGCGGATATTGACGTATTCGATATTGAAGTTAACTCGCACGACCCAGATGAGATCATTAAGGTTGTCGCCGCCATTTCCCCGACCTTTGGCGGGATCAATCTCGAAGATATTAAAGCCCCCGAATGTTTTTACATCGAAGAAGAACTGAAGAAGATGCTGAATATTCCCGTCTTCCACGATGACCAGCATGGTACGGCCATCATCTCTTCAGCTGGGTTGGCAAATGCGTTGGAGATCGTTGGGAAGAAGCATGAAGATATCCGCATTGTGATTTCTGGGGCGGGCGCTTCGGCAATCTCCTGTGCGGAGTTGGCGATCCGTTGGGGGGTGAGACGCGAGAACATCATGCTTGTGGATACCAAAGGCGTCGTCTACAAGGGACGCAAAGAAGGCATGAACAAATATAAAGACATGCTGGCGGTGGATGACAAGGGGCATCGTACGCTGGCAGATGCCGTGGCTGGCGCAGATGTATTCTATGGCTTGTCGGTGGCGAATGTGCTTTCGCCGGAGATGGTCAAAACCATGGCATCGGACCCGATCATTTTTGCCATGGCCAACCCCGACCCGGAGATCAAGCCTGAACTGGCGAAGGAAGCGCGCAAGGATGTCATCATCGCCACGGGACGTTCGGATTATGCCAATCAGGTAAACAATGTGTTGGGATTTCCATTCATCTTCCGCGGTGCCTTGGATGTGCGTGCGAAGCAAATCAATGAGGAGATGAAATTCGCCGCATCGAAGGCGCTGGCGGCGTTGGCAAAGGAAGATGTGCCCGATTCGGTCATCCGTGCTTATGGCGGGCAGCCCATCAAGTTTGGACGTGACTATATCATTCCGACCCCGCTCGATCCGCGTGTGCTGTTGTGGGAAGCGCCAGCTGTGGCAGAGATGGGCATGAAGACCGGCATGGCGCGCAAACACATCGACATCGACGAATATCGCGAGCAGTTGGCATTCCGTCAGGGCAAGGGCGAGCGGATTCGCTACTTCTTCCAGAACAAGGCTCGCACATCGGGTGGCAAGAAGCGTGTCGTCTTTGCGGAAGGCGAAGAACAGAAGATCATCCGTGCGGCGTATCGTGTGCAGGAAGAAGGCATTGCCACGCCAGTGTTGATCGGAAACAAGTCGATCATCGAAAGTCAACTGAACCAACTCAGCTTTGATTTCAAACCGGCGATCATCGACCCGGATGGCTTTGAAAAACTGGATACGTATGCCAAGGCTCTTTATGAACTGCGTCAACGCAAAGGCATGACGATGGTCGATGCGGCAAAGAGCATTCGCGATGTGAATGTCCTTGGCTCGATGATGGTTAAGATGGGCGATGCGGATGCGTTCGTCTCCGGCTTGACGTTCGATTATCCCGAAGTCATCCGCCCGGCGTTGCAGATTCACCACACGGCTCCGGGGTTGACGCGCGCGGCGGGCGTGTACATCATGATCGTGGAAGACAAAGTCTTCCTCTTCACGGATGCGACCGTGAACATCGACCCGACGGCGGAAGACCTTGCGGACATTGCCATCCTCGCAGCGGACTATGCCAAGAAGCTCGAACTCGACCCGCATGTGGCGTTCCTCTCGTTCTCGAATTTCGGTTCCACGCCGCATCCGCTTTCGACCAAGGTCAGCAAGGCGGTGCAGATGGTCAAGTCTCGCCGGCCTGACCTGCGCGTGGATGGTGAGATGCAAGCCGACACGGCCGTCGTCCCGTCCATTATTGAAGATCGCTATCCATTTAGCGCGGTGAAGGATGCGAATGTGCTGGTCTTCCCATCGCTTGAGTCGGCGAACATTGCTTACAAATTGCTCGCCCGCCTCGGGAACGCGAAGGCGATTGGTCCCATTTTGCTGGGAGTGGGTGCGCCAGTGCATGTGCTTCAAACCGGTGACGATGTCAACACCATTGTGCAAATCGCCTCAGTGGCGGTCATGGATGCGATGGGACGGTAGTAAAGTCGTCGGTTAGTTTTATAGTTGAGACCCCAGGTTTATTGTCTGGGGTCTTTTCATCTCATCCGGATAGTATCGAGCAGGTATAATTTCCAACCGATTTCAACCAAAGGAAAAAACTGTGAATAATCTGGATGCGATTGCGCGGAAAATTACAGCGATCTTGTTTGCCCAGCAATCTCTCGCCTCAGCGGGATTTATCGCGGCGGCGACACTCAACTCCATTGTCGGCAAAGAGTTGAGTCAAAACCCAAGTTGGGCAGGTGTGCCAACAGCGGTCTATTTGCTGGCGGGAGCATTCTCTGCATTTATGTGGGGCTATATCTTTGATGCGGTTGGGCGACGCGGCGGTTTGGTGGCCGGACTCGTCATGGGCGTGATCGGTTCCAGCGTTACATTCTATGCAATTGCGATTCATTCCTTCCCATTGTTCCTGACGGGCATGGTGTTGATGGGGATCGCCAATGCGGCAGTGCAACTTGGTCGCTTCGCGGCGGCGGAGGTGAATAAGCCTGAGCATCGCGGACGCGCTATCTCAAACGTGGTCATTGGTGGGACGGTTGGCTCGGTCATTGGTCCGTTCGTGGCGGGACCTGCGGGTAATATCGTCGGTTCGTGGGGTGTGGACGAATTGGCGGGTGCCTATCTCTTTGCGGCGATTCTCTTTGCTGTCGGGGCGGTAGTTGTATTTATTGGGTTGCGGCCTGACCCACGCGAGATCGGGGTGCAGGTGGCGGAACAATTCCCAGAAACAGTATCCACTACTGGTGAAGTGCGAAGCGTGTTCCAGATTTTGCGTCAGCCTGCCGCGCTGGTGGCGGTCACCAGCATGGTGCTCGGTCAGATGGTAATGGTGCTGGTCATGGTCATCACATCGCTGCATATGCGCGGACATAACCACGACCTGCCCGATATTTCTGCAGTGATCTCCTCGCATACATTTGGGATGTATGCGTTTTCGATCATTTCCGGCAGGCTTGCAGATCGTTTGGGACGTGGCATGGTGATCTTGATGGGTTCTGCTACGCTAGTGATCGCCTGCGTCGCTGCGACGATCTCGCCGGATGTGTTGCCGCTTGGGGTGGCTTTGTTCCTATTGGGTCTGGGTTGGAATTTTTGTTTCGTTGGCGGTTCAACCTTGCTCGCTGACCAACTCTCTCCGTTGGAACGCGCTCGCACGCAAGGTTTCAATGATTTACTTGTGGGGCTTGCCTCTGCATTTGGCAGCCTGGAAAGCGGATTTATCTTTGCCTCGCTCGGTTATAACATGATGGCATATGTCAGCGCAGGGATTGCATTGATCCCGTTGGTGGTTGTATTTGTTTGGTTGAACAGAAACGCGATTTCGTTTAACGCATCTTAAAGTTGACCCGCGTTTCATAAGACGCGGGTCAATGCACCACTCATTTATCCAATGAAATCGAGATTTATTGCCGCTTGACCTTGCCGGTCCGGACCGTCGCGGAGCGCATCGACCTGCTGGAGGAAGAGACTCTATTTCTCACCGCTGACGCTGGCTTCTTTCCGGTCTGAATCTGCTTGCCGAACATCGACAGGGTGGTATTGAGTGTCTTGGCAGCTTGCGCTTCGTTCATGCCCGTCATCCGTGAAATTTCGTTGACCATACCGCTGTCATATAACGTGTTCGGATTGATCTTGCCGGAGTTCATCTGACCGAGCAGGTCATCAAGGTCAAAGGTGTTCGAGTCTCTGCCAGAGGTGGGATGATGCGCCAGAAGTTTGTGCGCCACGAACGAGACGACGATCATGGCAATCTCAGGCGGAATCTTCATCTTTTGGCGAGTTGTACGACGAATGGCTGCAACAATGCCATAATCGGGCTGTTCATCGTCATGGATTGATTTGTCATCCCCATCGACCCAGATTGTCCGCCACCCATGAACATTTCGAGAAGCCCCATCATGTCGCCCAATCCGGATTGCTGTGGGCTGGCACTTGGAGCCTGTTGTTGACCCAACAGCCCGCCAATGAGATCGGTCATCGGGTCAGAGCTTGGCTGTCCTGCAGAACTGCCTTGTTGGCGCGAATTGACAAGGACCTTGAGGATATCTTCCATCGACATATGAGCCTCCTTGGTTAAAGAATAAGCGCGACGATTTTCGTCGCGCTCAAGACACTTAGTCCGATTTTTCCGCAGCAGGCTTGCTGTCAGCGTCACTCTTCTTCGAGGAGCTGGTATCACCCGAAGGTGATTTGTGATCGGTGGCATAGAACCCCGAACCCTTGAAAATGACCTTGGTGGGGGTAATGACCTTTTTCAGTGCCTTCTTGCGGCACTCCGGGCAGGTTTTCAACGGGGAATCGGTGAAGGATTGTTGACGTTCGAATTGAATTCCACAATTTTCACAACGGTAAGTGTAGACGGGCATACGTTCTTCTCCTTGCTCTTGCATGACTTTCTTAATTACGACTGCGGCATTATAGCCTTCTTATGAAGGCATGACAAGCCTCAAGAGGCGGCATGTTATAATTTTCTAACAAAATTACAGACCTGACAACTCTCATTTAGATGCCTCTCCGTGCAAAAAGTTACGCGAAAAAGGCAGAGACCAGTCAGGTCTTTTCGGAGAATTATGCTAAAGATCGAGATCGTCTACTGTGCGGTTTGACATTACACCAACCGGGCCGTGAGCCTGGCAGACGAATTGCTGAAAAACTACGAGCATGTCATTGAATCGGTGGCACTCGTTCCCTCGGACGGAGGCAAGTTCGAGGTCAGTGTGAACGGGAACTTGATCTACTCCAAATTGCAGACCAAACGTCATGCCGAAGCGGGCGAAATTCTTAATCTTGTTTCGAAGATAGTTGACTAAAACCCAGTAGGGGCGACCCGTCTCTACGATCAAAGAGGAAAACGAATGGCAAAAAAAGGACGAGTATTTTCTGGCGCGCGCCCCACAGGACGCCAGCACTTGGGGAATTACCTTGGCGCGATCAAGAATTATGTCGCGCTTCAAGACACCTACGACAGTGTGTATTGTATCGTGGATGTCCACGCGCTGACGACGGTGGAGACCACCGAGAACCTGAAGCAAAATACCTTTGAGATGGCGCTCGATTGGCTCGCCGCCGGCATTCGTCCAGACGAGTCGATCCTGTTCGTGCAGTCGCATGTCCCTGAAGTGATGGAATTGCACACCTATCTTTCGATGGTCACGCCGTTCGGCAAATTGACCGACCTGCCGACCTTCAAGGAAAAAGTGCGCCAACAGCCGGAGAATGTCAACTATGGCTTGCTTGGTTATCCCGTGTTGATGACCGCCGATATCGTTCTTTATAAGACGGATATTGTTCCCGTCGGCATTGATCAGGCGCCACACATCGAATTTGCGCGTGAGACCGTGCGTTCGTTCAATTACCGTTTCAATACCAAGGTATTGATCGAGCCGCAGGTCAAGCACACGGAAGTCTTGAAAGTCGTCGGCATCGACGGCAAAGACAAGATGAGCAAGAGTTTGAACAATCACATCGAACTCGCCTCCACCGCCGAAGAGACCACCAAGCGCGTCCGTGAGATGGTCACTGACCCGGCCCGTCAGCGTAAGACCGACCCTGGCAACCCGGATATCTGCAACGTGTTCACGATGCACAAGATCTTTTCCCCGCAGGAAGAAGTAGACATGATCAACGTCGAGTGCCGCCGTGCGGGTATCGGCTGTGTGGACTGCAAACTGCGTTTTGCAAACAACCTCAACAAAGACCTTGAGCCTTTCCGCGCCAAACGTGCCGACTTGGAATCCAAGCCGAGTTATGTGCAGGATATCCTCAATGATGGCGGAAAACGTGCCCGTGCCATCGCGCAACAGACCATGAGCGAAGTCCGCGAGGCGATGCAGTTGCCGTAAACTATGCGAGTCTTGATCCAACGCGTTTCTCGCGCCAGTGTTACCGTCAATCAACAGACCATTTCCAAGATCGGAAAGGGTCTGTTGATTTTATTGGGAATCGGCCATGGCGATGGGGAGGAGCAGGCAAAGTTTCTCGCCGAGAAAGTCGCCAACTTACGCATCTTCGAGGATGAGCAAGGCAAGACGAATTTATCCGTGTTGGATGTGAAAGGGGAGGCGATTGTCGTTTCGCAGTTCACGCTTTACGCGGATACCCGCAAAGGACGCCGTCCCTCGTTTACCGATGCGGCGCTGCCGGAAGTTGCCGAGCCGTTGGTGAATCAATTTGTCGGGTTGTTGAATGCTCATGGCGTGCCGACTCAAACAGGTCAGTTTGGTGCGCACATGGAAGTGGAAATCCACAACGATGGACCCGTCACGATCTGGTTGGAAAAATGAAGCGACCGAATCTCATCCAGCGCCTCATTCATCGCTTCATCATGCTCAAACCTGTTACTGCGTTTTTTGCCACGCGGACGCATCTCATCGATGGTTTTGTCTTAAAGATAACGAATGGAAGACACAGCCTGTCTGAGATTTTAGGTTGGAACATTGTACAGATCACCACCATTGGCGCGAAGACGGGTGATGTCCACAAATCCATTCTCATTGCTGTGGTGGATGGCGAAAAGATTGCGTTGATCGGCTCGAACTTTGGACGTCAACATAACCCAGGCTGGTATTACAACCTCAAGAAACATCCGAATTGTGAAGTTCAACTCAACGGCATAACCCGCACTTATCTCGCACGCGAGACCGAAGGTGAAGAGCGCGAAACCTACTGGAACAAGGCGGTTGCCCTCTATGCGGGCTACGAAAAATACCGTCAACGCGCCTCGCATCGACGCATCCCGGTCGTCTTGTTAGAGCCATTAAAATAATTGCCAAGATCGCAATTTAATGATAAATTAAGCCTGAAGGATGCAAGAGGTTTTCGTTGCGGAAGGAAGAAGACGACGGCTCAAAGCAAGACCTGAGCCGTATTTTTTTACCACCCGATGAACACAACTGCGTCACCCAATTTTTTTCTTTTGCTCAGGAGGCAAATATGGCTGAACGTATCATCGGCACGGTTAAGTGGTTCAATGGAACCAA
>JAHDWC010000047.1 GCA_023382575.1 Anaerolineales bacterium | reverse complement strand
AGTCAATTCTCGCAGGGTTGATTCGGTTTGAGGGAGGAAATCCCCAAGATTAGTAGTGGATTTCGACAGCAGTCCCCAGACCACGCGTGGCGGTTTGGTCGAAGTTGTGGACGGGACGCACCCAGCGGAAGAGCCAGTTGGCTTCGTCGCTGCGCATGTTGATGCAGCCGTGGCTCATGGGTGTGCCATAATTTTCGTGCCAGTATGTGCCGTGGAAAGCGTGACCTTGAACGGTGAAGAAAGACGTCCACGGGACGCCGGGCAGGACGTAGTTATCAGCGTCGGCAAGCAGGTTGCCAGTGGTCTGGCTACCGAAGAAGCTAAATCCCATATGCTTGGCTGGGACTTTGTCGAGGATGGTGTATTTTCCGGTCGGGGTGGTGGTGGGAATGCCCGTGCCACCGGTTGGGTCGCCGGGAACGCCGGAAGAAATATTGGTCTGAAATACGACGTTGCCGTATTCGTAAGCATACATCATTTGCGTGCTGAGATTGATCTCGACCATTTTTTCTTCGTAGGGCACGTCCGGCGAGATGGGGTCCATGTAATCTTGCGGGAAAATGCGCATGTGAATCGCCGGGACATAATATGGAACGTTCGAGTCGAGTTCATCGAAGATGCGATACCATGCGCCGCGATAATCGGCCATTTCGGGTCCCTCCTCTATCGCTTCCACAAAATGGACTGAACCATAATACAGCGGCGGAGACATGGGTTGCCAGCCGAAAGCTTTAGAGAAGCGATATGGCGTGGTAAATGGGACAGATACATCCGCGATGAGGCGTTTGCCTTGTGGAATGGTATCCACGGGCGTCTGGTACACCGTGCGGACACGATGCAATCTTCCGCGATGAAGGTAGCCGCCCCACACTTTGTACCAAACCGGGTTATGGCTGGGCTCCTCGGCCGTCACCTGCCCATACACATGCACCAGCTCGTCGCGGTACCAGGTCAGTTCGATGCGACTCTCGTCGGTTGGCTCCTTGCGGACGGGCATATCCGCCGTAGCGATGCGCACTACAAAGCTATCGTCAAAATCGGTCAGACCGGGCAAAAAGGGTGAAAATGCCAGTCCGCCGAGGGTTAATCCACTTAACTTTAAGAAATCTCTGCGTGAAAGTCCTTTGTTCATGCGCGAAATTGTACCCGATAAACTTTAAGATTTAATGAGAAACAAAACTGCCCCTCGCTTGGACCGGGGGGCAGTTGAAATATTCAATTGTAGGGTCTGGTTAGGCTTCCACAGTTTCGACAATCATATCCTTGAGCAGGATCTCGAGCGCCATCGTATGCCCACAGCGTTTGTGGGTCAGGAAAAATTCACAATCACAGGTAAACACGCCGTTATCATAGGTGACGTGATGGTCGTTATTATCACCATGAAAGGTAAGGTCGAACTGGTTGAAGCGGAAGCGTTTGCGGTCCTCCGCATAGCGTTTGGCTTTTTCGAGCTTGCCGATCAGTCCGTAGTCCATGGCAAAAATCTCCTTTTGATTTTGGGATAAAAAAAGACACGCGGTTATATCGCGTGTCTCAGTCAACAAAACTGGTGGTCTCCGTAAAAGATGCTCATAACGGCATTACCTCGTATGCGAAGAGTATAGTACCTTTCAAAGTGCGAGTCAATGACAAATGTCAGTTTGTTATGGTTTCGTATGGAATTTGTAGGGTGAACATGACCAATGTCTTATTATGCCTTAATCTGACTACGCGCATCGCACTAAACGAGAAGCTGATTCTACTTAATGAGCCGCTTCCCCGCCCAAACACTGACCCACGTCACCGCCGCGCTAAGAAAGGTTCCCCACGCCAAATCCACTACTGTGACTAGAATAGGCCAGCCTTCCAACGTGGCGAGATTGGTCAGGTCATATGTGGCATACGTCACCAAGCCGAATAGCGCCCCGCGTGACACAGACTGCAACAAGGTCCATTCACGCACGCCCGGCTCGACGATAAAGACCACCATCCCATAAATGAATAACAAATAGAACAACCCAGCCGCCACAAAATTAGGCTGATCTGCCATGATGTATCCGATCTGTGACCGATAAAATGAGGGCGCGACCAGTCCCAGCCAGAAGGCGTCAATGGTGAGGAATGCAAGAAACGTGATGATGTAAAGTCTGAGTTTCATGAAATCTCCTTAAGCAAACTCGGTCAAGGATATATCCCTGACCGAGTAGATGGGTCACTTGGTTTTATTCTTACTGACCGTCTTCTTTTTTACTGCTGGCTTCGTCGTTGTTTTTGTCGGTGACTTTTTTGCCGGGACGGTTTTCTTCGGCTTGCTAACCGATTTCTTCGCTTTCGCAGAGACTGCCTTCAAAGCCTTGGTTTTAGAAGCCGTCGGTTTTTTGGCCTCGGTCTCCTTCTTTGTCGCTGGAGCCTTCTTGACGGCTTTGGGTTTGGATGTTGGTTTCTTCACCGTGGACTTTTTCGTCGTCGTTTTCGACTTGGCTGTTGTCTTCTTCGCCGCAGGCTTACGAACAGCGCGCTTCTTTTTCACAGGCTTTTCTTCAATCACTTCTTCTGTTTTGGCAAAAGTCTTGCGCCATTCCTCTTGCAAAGATGGCACACCAGCACCATTCAACTTCTCGCAAAGGATGCTCCACTCAAGGTCGTACACAAAACGGAAATCCATAAACGCATGGCTTTGATATGCGCCCAACTCCACGTACAAGCCTTTATCCCAAATCTCCTCACACGAGCGGACATATTCCAACTGCGAAGAATAATCTTTGAAGATGACATGTCCCTGACGAGGCAGGTTAAGACCTTCAGCGAGGGTACGCTGTCTGAGTTTGCCTGAGCCTTTATCCAGTGCGCCAGCGGAGGTTTTGATCCAACCTTTGGTTTCGGCAAATTTGTTGTGATAGATGACCAATCCGCGTTCTTCGCCGTGACGATTGGAATATGCAAAGACATTTTCATCCACGCCGCCACTGACATGATAAAAATCGAAGAGTAGGAAATTCTCCACATCGGCAAACAGGAAGCGGCGATGAAGAAGCGGAAAAATGCGCCACTCATGCGCCTGAATCAATCCGGCATCGGGAGTCTCATCCATCTTTGGGCGGCGGAATTCCATCCCATATTTTTCGGCAAAGCCTTCGACCTGTCCGTGACCGAACATGGGCAAGCCGGGCAGGGTGGAAAGCACGGTGCAGATGCCGAAATATTTGTCGCCTTTTCCGAATTGCTCGACGGCCGTTTTCTCGTCCGGGTTGTTCATGAAGTTGACATAACGCTTCAAAATTTGCGGATCGAACTCAAGCGTATTCTTGATGGCGAGGCGATATTTATCATTGTCTTCGTCGCGCAGCATGTGCATGAACGCAGAGTTGTAGACACGATGCATGCCAAGCGTGCGGACGAAATATCCTTCCATCAGCCAGAAGGCTTCGGCAAGTAAAAGCGTATCGGGCACTTCAGCCGCGACGCGGTCCACGACCTCGCGCCAAAACTCAACGGGAATCTTTTCATCAAACTCGGCTTTGGTCATGCCGAATTGTGAACGGGATGGAATCGCTCCGCCAGAGCCTGGCTCGGGAAACCACAAGCGTTGGATGTGCTTCTTGGCAAGCGTCATGGCCGCATCAAAGCGGATGACCGGGAAGTTGCGCGCCACATGCAAGATGACTTGTATCACCGCCTCGCGCACAACGGGATTGCTGTAATCGAGTTGAGCAGTATCATTCCATGGGAAGGAAGTGCCGTCATTGCCATGATAGATATAGCGCAAATCCCCCGTCTGCAAATCGCGGCGCTGAAAGACGACTGCCGCATCGGTTCTGTCGTAGTAATGGTCTTCGAGATATATGCCGACGCGTAAATCGTCGGAGAGATTTTCGGAACGGAAAGAATAAGAAGGATAAGGCGGATAAGAAAGCGACAGGAACCAATCGGGGTGTTCAACGACCCATTGCGAGTCAATGCCCATGTGATTAGGAACCATATCGGCAGAGAGGCGGATTCCACGCTGCCAGGCACGTGTGCGCAAATCTTGCAAGGCATTCCAACCGCCGAGGTCATTGGCGATGTCATACGAATGAAGCGAATACGCCGAAGCGACAGCATCCGCTTGCCCCATGCGTTGTTTGATGCGCTGTGAGGCGCGACTGCGTTCCCACAAACCAATCAGCCATAAGCCGGTGAATCCGCGTGAAGCGAGCAGGTCCAATTCTTCATCAGGGATTTGATTGAGATGTTTAATCTCACGCCCATATTTTTTGGAAAGTTGATCGAGCCAGACGTAGGTGTTCTTCGCCACCAACACAAGGCGTGGCATCCATTCCTTATCGGGGCTGTAGCCTTCATATTCGGCATAGTCGTGCCCGCTAAACGTCGGCACAAAGGCTTCAGCCGTGAATGTGTCGACCGCCCCCTGCTTGCGGATGATGTCCTCGCGCAGATAATCCATGCCGCGTAACATGCGCACGGAAAATTCTTCGCCGAGCAAATATCCCCATTTTTCAAGAATAAATTGCAACTGTCCATCGAGCGAATCGGGTGAGGCTTTGATGGGTCCTTCGAGAATGTCCGTCAGGGTTTCGCCAGCGCCAGCACGACCATCTCCAAGTCCGGGCTGCTGCGAGAAGAATCCCATCAACTTGCCGACAAATTCCTTGTAGGATGATCCCTGCATGGCAGACTCATCGAACAAATCTCGATAACGATTAATGGCTGGATTCTTGTTCGCATTGCTGATGAGCATCATCTCTTCAACAGCGACGGCGCGCACACCGCGTCCAAAGTCGCCGAAGTTTGCCACTTTGGTGGAGAGATACACTCCCGCGGTCATCTCGCCGCGAAAGACAGATGTGGGCGGAAATTCATTCGTAAATTTGGTTAAGGTCAGGTCGTAATTCGAGCCAAGATTCGATTGCAGCATCCCCATTGCTCGTCCCATCACACCGGTGTAACGGCTGTAGTAATTGCGCAGCAGGATGTGATACGCCTCGTCGAGCAGAGACATCACAAAGAGATCAGAGGCAGCTACCGGGTCCGCGCGATGCGCCGACATTTGGGCAGCAAAAACCCGGGCGGACGCTAAATCTGCGAAGATTATGTGTCCATCCGGGCGAAAGAAATCCTGCGAAAAATTGTATTTGGTTCTGGATACGCGGGATGTGAGCATAACAACAATGATAACCTATTCTCGGGTGATTTCGAGTAGAATCCCCGTACTATTTATGGAACCGACGCTCTTTCGATTCATTGCTCTTTTGTTTTTGGGAGTATTGTACCTTCCGGTAGTCTTCTTTGCAATCCAGCGACGGGATGAGGGACATGCAGGCGCTACCTGGCTGATCGTATTTTATTCCCTGTTGGCGATGGTCATCAACATCGCCGAAGCCATCTGGCAGGATTCAGAAGGTCTGTATCTTTTTCAGGAGCTACAGACATACACGGCCTTCAGCTTGGCCGCGGTTTTGCTCATTGCGCTTCATACGTTCTTGAAGCATGAGACCTGGTGGCTGTGGGTCGGCTACTGGATGTTCTGGGGCCTCGGACTGGCGCTGATCCTCACGAATGCGCTCAACCTGCCAGAAGTGGTTTGGACGAACGGAAGTCTGATCCTCTATCGCAGCAGACTCGGTTCAGCCTGGGCTATCCTCGGATGGTTGATCCTCGTCATTGGGTTTATCCTTTCGCTCTCCCATGCTTATCGTCAGTCACGCCAACCGCTCTTCCGCGGACGATTAAGCTATTGGCTACCTGTCATCGGCTTCACCCTGCTGAGTGACATCCTGTTGTTCTCTGGACTTGTCATTCCCGGTCAGCCTATTCGCTTGGCGGTCGCCGCTGCGGGTGCATACGTGGTCGGCACGCACTACGTACCCGACCTAAAAAACATCACGCGGCGCGCGTTGATCTATCTCGCCAGTATTATTGTCATCGTCAGCTTTTATGTCGGTGGCTTTTTATTAATTCAAGCCCTGTTCGGCAAGAGCAGTACGTTCAGTCCGTTGTTGGCGGGAGCGTTCGTGGCACTGCTGATCGCGATCATCTTTGCCCCACTCACGTCACTGGTCTCGCGCACCATCACCACATGGATGAAGGGCGACCAATACGACGCCAGCCTGACCATTCATCAATACAGCGAAAGCATCAGCAACATCCTCGACATGGATCGTCTCGCCAGCATTGCGGTTGGCATCATGCTCGAAGCGATGCAGATCGAACGCGGTTTCCTTTTCCTCGTCGATGCCGAGCGGCAAGCGGATGGTCGCAAGACCTACAAACTCCGTTCCGCGCGCAGCCCCGAAGAACGACAAATGGTGGCAGTGGAACTGGATGAAAATGGACCCGTTGCTTCACACTTCATCCGCGAACAAAAGCCGCTTCTTCAATATGACCTGGACCTGCTCCCCGCCTTTCGAATTTCTTCCAGCTTCGAGCGGGATTGGTTCGCCCAACTCCGCACAGAAGTCTATATTCCCATCTTCGCCAAAAAGCAATGGATCGGTCTGCTCGCGTTCGGATCAAAATTGAGCGGCAATCGCTACACCCGCGATGACTTGTCCGTTTTGAGCGCGCATGCCAATCAGACAGCGGTCGCGTTGGAAAATGCGCGGCTGGTCGATAACCTCATGCGGCTCAACCAGGAATTGCGTCAGGCGCGCCGCACGCTGGAAAGAAACAATCAGGAATTACAGCGCATCGACCAGGCGAAATCTGACTTCATCAGCATTGCCTCCCATGAATTGCGTACTCCATTGACGGTCATCAAAGGCTACACCGAAATGCTAATGGATGACCCTAAGATGGATACAAATCTCAAAGGTATGATGAAGGGTATCCATGACGGAACCTTGCGCCTGCACGAAGTCATGGACTCGATGTTTGACATCGCCCAACTCGACGCACGCGCGCTCAAGCCGCATCTTCAACCCGTCGATCTGAGCCGCCTGATCCATGAAGTTTGCCTGGAACATGCCAAGTCGCTGCGCCAGCGCGGACAAGCTCTCAGCATCGACCTTCCATCCATGCCGCTCGTCAAAGCGGACCCGAACCTGCTGAAGAAATTATTCCATCATCTTATTCGCAACGCCGTCAAATTCACGCCTGACAAAGGCAGAATCTACATTTCAGGGCATCACATTCCTGCCATCATCAACCTACCGAACGGTGGCGTGGAAGTGATCGTCAGCGATACCGGCGTGGGCGTCGACCCCAATTTACGTGAAGTCATCTTCACCAAGTTCTATCAACCCGGTGAGTTGGGGAAACATTCCACCAGCAAGACGCGCTTCAAAGGCGGAGGCGCTGGTTTGGGATTGGCCCTCTCCAAAGGTATTGTCGAGGCGCATGGTGGACGCATCTGGGTTGAAAGCCCTGGTTATGATGAAGTCAATTTCCCCGGCAGTCAGTTCCACATCATCTTGCCGCTTACCAAGTTGGAGAACGGCGAAGCGCATCGCATGAGCGATGAAATGAAATTGGGACTGGATACGATGATGAGCAAATAGATCACGAGCGGATGACCAAAATCATCCGCTCGTTTTTTTGATGAAAAGCCCCGCCGCTGCGGTGACAAGACCAGCTATCAGCAAGGTAAATTTTATCGTCGCACAGATTCCCGCTATCGGTGGGAGTGCAGCGGATACTTCTCCATTTAAGAGCAGCCAAAGCGCATAATTCTCAATCGCATCGAAGCCCGCTGCAACGAAGGCACCCCATCCTAACCAAGATGTGAAAACCAAATACCATGTGGGCTTATTTGCACTTGCAAGCAAAAGCCCCAACGACAAGGCAAGGGCGTAGACAGGCATGAAGAGATAGTCAAATCCCAATCCAAAAGCAGCAGCGAGGCGGGCTTTTTCATCCCATGAATTCAACATGGACTGGGCATTTTCCAACGAGCCAGCCAGTTCGTATGAGACGATCCCATTCGGCGCGGCAGGGGTTCGCAGTGGCTGGTCAAGGAATTGGAAAACGCCAAAGATGATTAGGGTGACAACAAGGAAAAAATAGAAGAGCGATTTTCTCGCCGGGAAAGGCACTGCCGCTAACGGATGTTTCATCCCAACACCTTGTGATACACGCGGTGATTCTTATATTCCACGCCATTCAGGTTCTTCAAGTCTGCGCGCATTTGCTCGGCAGATTCCGCCACTTGAGTCATTTCCACATGTGCGAATTGCAGAAAATTCAGCAACGTGGTGCCCATTGCGTAATAGAGCAGAGCGTTGCCGCCATGTCCCTGATGCTGCGGCAAAATTCCCATGCCATTAACTGCAACAGTCTTCGTGCGACGCAATTCGAGCATAATATCAAGCAAACCGAACGGGAATAACTTTCCCTTCGCGCGTTGCATTGCCGCAGAGACATCATGAAAAGCGAACAAAAATCCCACCACATCTTCGCCGTGTGTGATGATCTTGATCAGCCGATGGTCGGCAATCGTCAAAATATTATCCACCACAAATTTGATCTCACGCGGCGAAAGCGGATAATACTCCCAATTGTTCACAAAAGCGTTGTTATATGCCTTGCCAATGCGGTCTGCCCAACTGATCAATTCGCGTTTACTGGCAAACTTCTTCACATCGAGATGTCCACGCTGCATCACACGTTCGGCGATCTGTTGGACGCGCTCCGGCATTTGGAATTTATCTGCTGGCAGATAGCAGGAGACAAAATCCACTTCCTTGGTAAAACCCTGCGCTTCCACCAGTGACTGGTAGTAGGCGTGGTTGTAATTGAGCATGGTCATCGTCTGACATTGTTCGTGCCCGAATACGAGAATCCCATAGCCATCCAGCGGCCCCATCCCCTTCGGCCCGACAACCCGATTCAATCCGCGAGACTTTGCCCATTCGAAGGCCGTATTGAAAAGCGCAGTCGCCGCCTCCAAATCGTTATCGCACTCAAAAAGATAGAAATCCGCTGTCTTCAAGTTGTGATACTGATTGAACGGTTTGTTCTCGATGACAGCAATCCGTCCCACGTCTCGTCCGTCACGCACAGCGAGAAAGAAGTCTACATCGGAATGCTCGTGAAAGGGGTGTTTTTTGCGATTCAACTGATTGTAGGCATCCACATCCAACGGCGGCACCCAGTACGGACAATCCGCATAGATGCGATGCATTACCTCCACAAAACGCCTGACCTGCCTTTTATTCTCTGTATCCACCTTTTCAATGATGAGCATGGCACATTCTCCTGAATGGAATGTCGTGCAGTTCTAAGTATATAACACTCAGGGATGGATTTCGTCCTACTTAAAGTCATCAATTAAGCGGATGAACATAAAAACACCCTCCGTGCTATACTTGGACAAAATCTTACCTTGAGGCGATCCATGACAGGCAAAACCCATCAGGAAATGCTGGCGAAATACGCCGAAGCCATTGTGAAAGTCGGTTTGAACATCCGCGCCGGACAGCGGTTGATCATCACATTAGGAGCCACACGCGGCGTGCCCCATCAATTTGCTCCGCTCGTGCGGGAAATTGCCAAGGCGGCGTACGCTGTCGGCGCAAAATACGTGGACGCCATCTTCGCAGACGAAGAAATGCTGCGACTGCGCGTGGAAAACGCTCCCAAAGATTCGACCGGGGAATATCCCAAATGGCAGATTCAAGCCGTCACAGATATGATCGCAAATGGTGACGCCCTGCTTTCCATCGCCGGTTCCAACCCAGACCTGTTAGGTGGACTCGACCCGGAATTTGTCGGCAAGATGCAGCGCACCCATTTGGAAAATTGGAGTCCCATCAGCGAGAAGGTCACCACCAACGCCATCAACTGGTGTGTGGTCGCTGCCGCTGGCGAAGCCTGGGCGCAGAAAATCTTCCCAGACCTGCCCGCAGATAAAGCTCAAGAAAAGCTCTGGCAGGCGATCTTCGAAACCACGCGCATCGACCAACCCGACCCAGTCGCAGCGTGGAATCAGCACATCATCAACCTGCGCGAACGCGCAAAATATTTGCAGTCAAAACAATACACTGCTTTGCATTACAAGGGTCCCGGCACCGACTTTACGCTCGGTCTGCCCAGCGGACACCTGTGGATCAGCGCACAGTCGCTGGCGCAGAATGGCATTGCTTTCACCGCCAACATGCCCACCGAAGAAGTCTTCACGTTACCCGACCGCAACCGCGCCGACGGGGTCATCTCGGCCACCTTCCCGCTCAGCTATGGCGGCACTCTCATCGAGGATTTCCAAGTCCACTTTGAAAACGGACGAATCACAAAGATCAGTGCGAAGCGCGGAGAAGCCGCTCTGCAAAAATTGGTCGAAACCGACGAAGGCTCGCAGCGTCTCGGCGAAGTGGCGCTCGTCCCTGCTTCCTCGCCCATTGGCAAACGCGGACATCTCTTCTATAACACGCTGTATGACGAGAACGCTTCCTGTCACATCGCCATTGGACGCGCCTATCGCTTCACGCTCGTGGGTGGAACGGAGTTGAACGACGAAGAGTTCATCGCTGCTGGAGGCAATGTCAGCCTCAACCATGTGGACTTCATGATCGGTTCGCCGCAAATGGACATCGACGGCATCACCAAAGACGGTCGGCATGAACCTGTCATGCGACAAGGCGAGTGGGCGTTCAAAGCATAAGCACATCAAAGGTCTTGCTGAGCGCAAGACCTTTTTTGAAAGGAGATGGCATGCCACCCAAACCCAAATTCGATACAGATGAAATCTTAAAATCTGAATACAACTATATTGCCAACACCATTTTCCAATCGAACGAAGACCGTTCGCGTGTGACCTCTTTTTACTTTGTCACAGTCGGTTCCTTGGTCGCGGCCATCCTTGGCACTTTATTTTCAGATGACAACCTGCAAGGGTCTGCGCTTGGCTTCTCGGGTCTGTTCTTTATCCTGACCGTATTGGGAGCTGTGACGTTGGCACAGCTTGCCCGTCTGCGTGCTTCCTGGCACGAATCCGCGCAAGCGATGAATGTCATCAAAGAGTTTTACATCAAACAAAGCAAAGACATCGAGTCCGCTTTCAAATGGCGTTCCAAAAATTTGCCGCCCACCGACAAATCCTTCAGCATTGCGAATCTCATGGCGTTCGAAGTTGCATTCCTCAGCGCCACCACCAGCGCCGCTACGGTCTATTTCTTCATCTATTATTTTGGAACTGTCGAAGGCTGGGATTGGGCATACCCCGCTGTCACACTGGTCATTGGCTACTTTGCCCAATGGAAATGGTACAAATATTTACTCGTGGATAATCAATAATCATGGCGCGCACCTATCAAAACCAATCTCCCACCGCTTTTCAGAGACAACCCGAATACACCCGCGAAGAAGAAGGATGGATCAAGTCCTTGCTCCACCGCGGCGAGATCGCTCATATCGCCTCACATTGGGACCTTCAGCCTTTTCTCAACCCGACAACCTATTACTACGATGAAGCGGGTCACCGCCTCATCTTCCACTCGAATATTGCAGGGCGCATCCGCGCCAATATCGAGCGTCACCCCGAAGTCTGCGTGGAAGTAAGCGAGTTTGGCAAGCTGCTACCTTCCAACATCTCACTGGAGTTTTCTCTCCAGTATCGAAGCGTCATCGTCTATGGCAAGGCACGTATCATCGAAGACGAAAACGAAAAGCGTGATGTGCTCCACAAACTCATCAATAAATACTTTGGCGACATGCAGATCGACAAAGATTACCGCTCCGCAACCGACAAGGAACTCAAGCGTACATCTGTGTATGAGATTCAAATCGACTCATGGAGCGGCAAGGAAAACTGGAAGGAAATCGCCGACCAAAGCGACGAATGGCCTCCGCTCGACGAAAAATGGTTTGAATTTTACCGAACCAAATGATTGGAGTACCCATGACACATACAGAAGAATTCCGAGTTGAAGGCGAGAAGATCGTCTCGAAGATCAAGGAACTGATCCATGAGGGCAATATTCGCCGGGTCATCATCAAGGATAAAGATGGCAAGATCCTGATGGAGATTCCCGTCACCTTTGGCGTGGTCGGCGTCTTGCTTGCCCCGCAGCTTGCCGCCCTCGGCGCTATCGCCGCCCTGTTGACCGAAGCCACCATCGTTGTCGAAAAATCGGAGGAGTAGCGATGGGCATCTTCGAGATCGTCTATTGGGTCGCTCTGGTCGTGGAAATGGCCATCCGTACGCCGATCAACAAACAGCGTAGGAAAGAAGCGATGAGTGAGCGACGTGTCACCTTGCAGGAAAAAATCCTCCTGTTCTTGCTCCTGCTTGGGATGTTCATCCTGCCTCTCATCTACTCCGCAAGCACCTGGCTGGATTTTGCCAACTACTCCCTGCCAAGTTGGGCGGGCTGGGTTGGTGTGGCCGTGATGATTGGAGCCATCCTTGTCTTTTGGCGCGCCCACGCGGACCTTGGGTTGAACTGGTCGCCTTCGTTGGAAATCCGCGAAAAGCATGAGCTTATTACACGTGGAATCTACGGCGTCATCCGTCACCCAATGTATGCTTCACAATGGTTGTGGGTCATTGCGCAAGCCTTGTTATTGCAGAACTGGCTTGCAGGGGTTGTCAACCTGATCATTTTCATCCCGTTCTATTTCATGCGCGTGAAAGCCGAAGAGACGTTGATGTTCGACAGCTTCGGCGAGCAATATCGTGAGTATATGAAGAAAACAGGCGCAGTTTTGCCGAAAATATAAAAATACCAAGCCAAAGACGCCAGCAAGCTGGCGTCTTTTTTATCCAGTACTTAAGGTTATTGTTGCAGTTTGTAAAAAAGAGTATAAAGATGAAATATATAGTTTTATGACTGCAACCATCCGGAGGATGCTGGAATGCCCAAAAAGACAGAACGTGTAGTTGTGACAGGAATGGGGGTGGCGAGCCCATTGGGCTGTGACTTACCCGAGTTTTGGAACAACCTACTGGCAGGTCAGGCGGGAGTTGCCTCTCTCGATGGGACGCTTTTTGAGAACATGCCCTCCAGAATTGGAGCCATCGTCCGCGGATGTGAAGACAGCGAATACTTCAAAGGCAAGGAAGCGCGTCGCATGAGTCGTTCATCGCAGTTGGGGCTGATCGCGGCAGAGCAGGCTTTGGTCCACGCGCATATGCAAAATGGAAATGTGAATCGCGCCGACGTTGGTGTCATTGTCGGCAGTTCCATCGGCGGCTACAGCGCCTCCGACCCCTTCTTCAAAAGTTATTACCTGCAAAATCGGTTAAGTCCCTTCACCATTCCCATCTCAATGAACGTTGGTCCGGGCGCGAATATTTCCATCAAGCACGGATTTCAAGGTCCGCTGATGAGCGTAGATGCCGCCTGTTCGACAGCGGCGCAATCCATTGGATATGCCTTTAACATGATCCGCAGTGGGATGCTGGACATCGCCATCAGCGGCGCATCGGACTCACCCTTTTCTCCCGCCGTGGTCGGAGCCTGGGTGGCGCTGCATGCGGTTTCCACCCGTGTAGACCATCCCGCTGAAGCGTGTCGTCCCTTCAGCGCCGACCGAGACGGGATGGTTCTTGGCGAAGGCGCAGGCATTTTGGTGCTGGAATCTGAAAGTCATGCTTTGAAGCGCGGAGTTCCTATCCTCGCGGAGATCAGAGGCTACGGTGCCAGCGCGGACAGCAGTCATCTCACCCAGCCGACGAAGACCGGTCCCGCTCAAGCCATGCAGCGCGCACTGGCTGATGCCAAATTGACTCTGGAAAACATCGACTATATCAACGCGCACGCAACCGGCACGGAATGGAACGACAAGAACGAAACCGCCGCCATCAAGGAAGTTTTTGGCGAACATGCATATGGAATTCCAGTGTCTGGGAATAAAGCCGCGCTTGGACATTCCATCGCTGGCAGTGGCGCATTGGAATTGATCGGTTGCGTGCTATCGCTGCGCGATCAGGTCATCCCGCCGACGCTCAATTACAAAGTCCCAGACCCGGAATGTGACCTGGACTACGTCACCGAAGGGAAGCGAAGCGCAAAGCTAAAAAACATCATGTCGAATTCGTTCGCCTTCGGCGGAAGTAATGCTGTTCTGATCGTCGGAAAATACGAAGAAAATTCCCAATAACAAATTCCGCCTGTGACCTACAAGACCGCCTCAACACCGCTCATTTTTTTTGTAGCTCTTTGTTTTTATATCTACTCCCTGCTCCCATCCCTCGGCTGGGGCGACGGAGTCAAATTGCAAAGCGAAGCGGTGTCAGGGGAATCGTTCGTCATCTCCGAAATGTCAACGGATGAATTCACACCGGACCCATATCTATTTTCGAAACTAGGTGTCGCTGCATGGGATCATCCGCTGTACACCGTGATCGGTCACTTACTTGTCAGAGCCCTGCCATTCGCTGATTCTTTGTGGCTGGTCAATTTTGTTTCAGCTTTGTTTGGAGCGGCAACGGTCACGCTCGTGTTTCAAATCACACGTCAATACACAAGTTCCCTGCTGGCATCCTCATACGCTGCTCTCTCATTGATGGTTTCCCACACGTTCTGGTGGCACTCTTCCACCCCGGAAGTTTATACCTTATTCACTTTTCTTCTCTTAATAGCGTTTCTTCTTCATAACCAATTTGAATTAAAAAACAAGCCGATGCTTTTGTTCCTCAGCACCTTCTGCCTAGGGTTGGCGGCATCGACCCATATCCTCGGGTTTTTGGCATTTCCTTCCATTGGTTTGTATTATCTTCTTTCAGGTGAATATCGCAAATTCGATCTTCGTCAGATCAAGAAACTCATCCTGCCCACACTTGGATTCGTGTCTGGATTTTCACTGTACATTCTGCAATTCATCCGCATGTCAGCAAACTTTCCACTTGACGAGATCATGGGACCCGTCGTCGGCTCGGCGTTTTTCACTCAATTAGAACCACTCACCCTTGCGTCGTTGGGAAGAAGCGTTCTGACCTATCTTTTATTTTTACTCATACAATTTGGTCCACTGGGATTTGCTCTTGGAGTCGTCGGGTTCTGGCAAGGTTCCTTAAAGTCCAATTTGCCTACACGAAAAATAATCTCGTTTTTTATTATTTATGCCTTGTTTGGGATTTACTATCGCGTCTCAGATCAATTTACCTTCTTTATAACTTCCTACATTTTTTGGGCGTTGATGATGGGCGTAGGTATGCATTATCTCCTAATTAAACTTCGTGAGTCAGTTAGCAGAATCATGGTTGGAATTGTGAGTGCGCTTCTGATTGCGACACCATTCTTTTATATAGCACTCCCCCGCCTCGCCACCAGCGCAAACGTGGACGATACAACCATTGGCATTCCGCAAATCGGCACAGGGCTACGGGATGGGCTCGCTTATTACATCAACCCCTTCAAACGCGGCGACACAAATGCCTACGACTTTGGCTATCAAACCACAATGGGATTTGAACCGAACTCCATTGTCATTGCAGAGTGGTACACCGACACCGATGAATATTTTATTTTGCGATATTTCACGAAGATCGACCCGCTTCGTTTGGATGTGACCGTTGTCGGTTGGCATGACATCGCTCCCGCCTCTTTCGACCCGCAGCTTGTCGCGGACTTAATCGAGTTGTCTCTCCCCGCGAATCCCGTCTACCTTGCCTCGTTGAGCGAGAGATTTTACAACGCCTCAAAACTAGTCGAGATATATTGCATCGTGCCAGAAAATAATTTGTATCGAGTGTATCCAAAAGGCAGCGATGGGATGCAATGCCTTGGAAAAGACTCTGTAACCCAATAACTCATTCCCAATCCCAAAATCTAAAATCCAGATCCTTTCCATCTACAGCAACGGCTGCTTCGTAACGCGGGTCAACTGGAAATGAAAGCAATGTCCAACGGGCAGCTTCTTCTGGGTTGGGGCGAGTTGCACGCAAAACAGCTGGCCGGTCAGGTGTAATGGACACGTCGAAGCTATCCAATCCAAGCGACAAGCCCATGCCTTGCGCCTTGATGTAGGCTTCTTTGCGAGTCCAACCGACGAAGAAAGCACGTTCTCGCAATTCAAGCGGAAGAGCTTCCAACTCAGCGACCTCTGCCTTCGAGAAATATTGACGTGCGATGACATGCGCCGAGATCCCCGAGCGGATGCGCTCCACGTCCACGCCAATCTTGCGATTCAGAGTCAATGCGACCAAGGCAAAATCCGCCGAATGCGACAGATTGAATTCAAGCTCATGGTCTTTCAAAGAGGGTCGTCCAAAAGAATTGACAGAAAACTTGAACTGCGCAGGCTCTCCACCCAGATAACGAGTCAACACATCCCGTAAAAATCCGTGGGCGATGATATAACGGTCACGGTCTTTTGGAAACTGGAATTTCGTCGCGCGCTCGACCTCATCCGCTGACAAGGTAGATTCAAATCTCTTAACAGAATCAACTTCAATGTCCAATGCGATGCGCCAGATATCCACATGATTTGTTCCGAGTTTTAAGTCATTGACAGGTTGAGTCCATTTCAAGATCTGCATTGATTCTTCCTCTTATATTCGCCACGCTTTGAGAATACCCGTGCCAAATAAAATTTTCTGTGGAAAGATACCCGCTTCGACGGTGACTTGAAATCCATGCGACTTCAAGCATTCCACAAGATCGATATGGCTGTGATGATGCCCGGTGAATTCATGATATTCCAAAACGATCTTCTGAATCTTCGACAGGGTTTCATCCGAACAGCCGAGCAAAATATCATACTCCGCGCCTTCAACATCCAATTTTAGATAATCGATCCGCTCGATGCGATTCTCAGACAGAATATCTGCCAGCGTCATCGACTGCACAATTTCCATCGGGCTGTCTTTCTCCTGCATGAGCGAACCGAGCGCGCCGTTGTCCCCGGGCATGAAAAATTTCATCTCGCCGCGATGGTCAGAGATCGCCACGTTGTGGATGTGAAGATTATCCGCATTGTTCAAGTTGCGGTTTTCCGAAAGCATGGCGAAGTTCTTGCTGGAGGCTTCATAAGCAAAGACCTTCCCACGATGAGCCTGCTTTGCCGCGCGGACAGCAAACCCGCCGATGTGCGCACCGATATCCACAACGACATCATCCGGCTGAATGGGGAAACGTGGATCGTCGTAGACCTTCGCCTTCCATATCTCCCAGATGACGAGAATATCTGATGTGTTCACACGCACATTGAATCGCGCGTCATCACCCGCGTCGATGGTGACCTTGGATTTTCCTTGATGGCGCAGATAAAAGAAAGGAAAGACGAGCTTGTTGAACCAGAGAAAAAAACGTTGATTCTTAAGTTGCATGAAAGCCGCTTTTCTCACCAGTCGTCTCATGGATGATACGTTTTAGGATGTGTTCTCGCGCTTCGTTGATGAAGAAATGACCGCCCGAAAGGAAATGCGACTCAAATTTCGCCTGCGTGTGAATCGCCCAGGCGTCGATACGTTCACGATTCACACGCGGATCATCCAACGCGCCGAAAGCGGAAATGGGAAATTTGAAAGGCTCATCAGGATGGAATTGGTACGTCTCGACAAGTTGAAAATCCGCGCGAACGATGGGCAGGAGCAAACTCATCGCTTCGGGATGTTTCAACTCCGCAGGAATGCCGTTGAGTTGATCGAGTTCGTTCAGGAATTCATCATCGGGGAGTTGGTGAAATTTCGGGTTCGCGTCTGTCAAATGCGGCGCACCGCAGGCGGAAACGAAAAGGTGATTTGGCATTGGAAGTTGTTGCGCGCGAAGCTTACGCGCCAGTTCAAACGCGATCAAGCCGCCCATGCTGTGACCGAAAAACACGAACGGCCATTCAAGCAAGGGTTGAATGGCTTGTGATAGTTCGGTCACCATGCGTGGCATGTCTTTTATGGCAGGTTCATTGAACCGTGAACCTTTGCCGGGATAATGAACCACGATCCCTTCGATGTGCCTCGGCAGGTCAGCACACCATTTGGTGAAGACCGTCGGTCCGCCGCCCGCGTAAGGGAAGAAGAAGAGGCGCGTCGTTGCCATCGGCTTCATCTGCGGACGAACGAACCACTTGCTTGAAATATCAGGCATTGCTGTCACTGGAATTTCGGTTCAGGGCGTTCGATCAAACCTTGCGTGATGAAAGCCTGAATGTAGGTGGAGAGCAACACCCCATCCACCGGCGGGCAGACGATACCGCTGCCTTCGAGTTTGGCGAGCGTGTTGCTCAGGTCAATGCGCGGCATGAAGATCTGCTTCTCCTCTACTTCTTCGATCAATGGCAGGTACGGTTCCCAGCCGCCCGCCTCCAAATGGGCGACAGCTTTGAACAACTGCGCACGCCACTCTTCGAAGGGAACTTTACGGGGTTGGAATCCTTCCGTGTTCAACCACTCCACCAACGGGTCAAGATGAAGCGGACTTGGATTTTCGAGGTGATAGACCTGATTCCAATTTTCCGGTTGTTTTGAAAGATGAACGATTGCCGCGCTGACAAAATCCACGGGGACGATGTTGGCAACCACATCGAGGTCGGGCGCAGTGCCCAACAGCAGACAGGCACGTGTCATGCTGGAGATCATGTTGTCGGTGTTCCATGCGCCGGTCTGCGAATGACCCGAAACCAAGCCGGGGCGATAGATCGCGTACGGAATGCCGCGCGCGCCCGCTTCCATCACCAGTTTTTCCGCCACCCATTTGCTTTGGGCATACCCGCCGAAGGGAGCGCCGGTCTGATCAAGGTCGTCGGTCTCGCAATAGACGCGTCCATCGTCGTGGTCGCCATTGTGCAAAATGGAAAGCGTGGACACGTGATGAACCGGTTTGAGTTTTGCACGACTTGCCAGCCGCAAAATTTCCTGCGTGCCTAAAACATTCGACGCCTTGTGCGCGGCATACGGATAAACAAAATTCACCATCGCGCCGTTGTGATAAATCCAATCAATTTGCGCGGCAAGCGTTTCAAAGGCTTCATCGTCAAGACCAAATTGAGGTGAGCCCAAGTCACCAAGTACAGGTTGGATTCGTTCCGCGAACGCATCATCCCACAACGAGTAATTGCTCAGGTTGTGTTTCAAACGTCCCCTGCCCTGCTCGATGGACTCAGCCCGCAAAAGACAATGAATCTCTGCCGAGGTTTGTTTAAGCAAGTCATGCAAGAGGAATGCGCCCACAAAACCCGTCGCACCCGTGAGCAGAATATTCTTCGGTTCGCTGACATGCGCATACTTGAGATCGCCCGCTGTGATGTCCGCGTCAAGGATGGCTTCGGCGTTCAACTCTTCCAGCGTCAACTGGTTCATGCGAATAATGTTGCCGCGCTGCGGAATGTATTCTCCGCTCAAGGCGCGTTCAATGGCGTTCGCCAAATTCGCCACGGTGGGATTCTCGAACAACATCCTCAGTGGAAGTTGCGCAGTGTCGAGTCCATATTTTTCACGCAGCAAAAACACAAGCCGCGTACCTAACAATGAATGTCCGCCGAGGTCGAAAAAGTTATCGTGCGCTCCCACCGGATGATCTTCCAAGCCAAGCACTTCGGCACAGATATCCGCCAGTTCCTGTTCGAGCGGCGTGCGCGGTGCGACATACTTTGCTCGCATGTCCAAACGCGATTGCGTCGGCGCGGGCAAAGCGTTTCGGTCCACTTTTCCATTCGGCGTGAGCGGCAGCGCTTCCAACGTGACGAAAATGGACGGAACCATGTACTCGGGAAGTTTTGTCCGCAGATACTCGCGTAGTGGACTGAAGTCCGCCTCGTTCTCGCCGGAAGTTGGCACCACGTACCCGATCAGACTCGCGTCTGATGATGTCGCTTTCCATGCTGTAACCACCGCCTGCCTCACAGACGAATGACTCGCCAGCGCCGCTTCCACTTCACCGGTCTCGATTCTGAATCCGCGCACTTTGACCTGCTGGTCACTGCGCCCAAAGAATTCGATGTTGCCATCGGGAAGATAGCGAGCGAGGTCACCGGTTTTGTAGATGACCGCAGACGAATCGAACGGATTTTGAACGAAGCGCTCCGCCGTCAACTCAGGACGGTTCAAATATCCACGGCTGACTCCATCTCCGCCGATGAAGAGATCACCGATCACACCCACGGGAACCGGCTGAAGACTGGAATCCAAAATGTAAATCTGCGTATTGGCAATCGGTCTGCCGATAGGAACGGTGTTGGAAATTCCGCGAGTCTCATTCGATGTCACCCGATACAGCGTTGACCAAATTGTTGTCTCGGTGGGACCGTACAGATTCCACAGCGCCGCGCCGCGTTTGAGCAAGCGTTCGGCGAGGTCATTTGTCAGCGCTTCGCCGCCGCTCAAGATGGTGAGATCCGGTTTTCCCCTCCAGCCGGATTCGAGCAACAGACGCCAACTGGCGGGTGTGGCTTGCATGAAGGTCACATCGAAATCTTTCAGAGCATTCGCAAGCAACGCGCCATCAGCGAGAGTTTCCGAATCCGCGATGATGACCCGCGCGCCGACGATCAACGGGAGGAGTAGTTCCAAAACAGCGATGTCAAACGAAAGCGTAGTGACCGCCAGAAGCGAATCACTCGCGCTGATTTCTAAACTCTCCCGCATGGACGAGAGGAAATTCACCACCGCGCGATGATGGATTTGCACACCCTTCGGCTTGCCCGTGGAACCGGATGTATAAATGACGTATGCCAAGTCATCGGGCGAAGCGACGGGTAATTTCTTCGTCGAAGATTTCATCCCTTCGATTTCATCCATGCAAATGACTTCCGCATTGCTTTCCGGCAGATTGTTCAACAGCGTGGATTGCGTCAACAATATGGACGCACCCGAATCCGCCAGCATGAACGTGAGCCGCTCCGCCGGGAAAGACGGGTCAAGCGGCAGATATGCTCCACCCGCTTTGAGCACACCCAGTTGACCGATGACCATCTCGAGCGAGCGATGGACGAACAGACCCACCAACGCCCTAGGTTTGACTCCGCGTGAAGCCAAGACCTTTGCAACACGCGTCGAGCGTTTATCCAACTCTTTGTAGGTCAACGTCTCTGCGCCGAATTGAAGTGCAATTGCGTTTGGCGTGCGCTTGACCTGCTCCGCGAACAGATCATGAATGCACAACTCACGCGGATATTCCGCTTGCGTCCGATTCCATTCCACCAGCAATTGATTGCGTTCGGCTTCATTCAACAGCGAATACACCGAAACCGGCTTGAGCGGATCGGTCACAATCTCACGCAGCAACGCATGGAAGTGAGCCAACATCTGTTCAATCGTCGCGGCATCGAACAAATCTGTGTTGAATTGAAGCGCGGCAGCGAGTCCGCTTTCGGTTTCAGACATCATCATCGTCAGATCGAACTGCGCCGGTTCACCGCCCAACGCCATCGACTCAAGCGTCAGTCCCGCTGTTTCCATGCGCGCACCATCCAACCCCAACGCGAACGGACTGAGCGCCTGCACCTGGGCTTCATGCGCCTTCTGCAAAATGAACATCGTCTCGAACAACGGCGGACGGCTCGCGTCACGCTGCACACCGAGCCGCTTCGCAAGCAATGCGGGCGGATAATCCTGATGTTCGAACGCACCCAACGTCGTCTGCTTTACACGTGCAAGAAATTCAGTGAAGATCGGGTTACCGGAAAAATCCGCTTTCAACGGAATCGGGTTGATGAAATAACCGACCAAGCCCGCCAATTCGGCATGGCTGCGCCCGGCAGTCACCGAACCGACGAGAAATTTTTCCTGATGGGCATAGCGATACAAAAGTGATTGGAACGCTGCCAACAAAGTCATGAACATGGTCGCGCCTTGCTCCTGCGCCAACGACTTCACTCGCGCCGTCAACTCCGAGTCCATGAACAGATGGTGCGAATCACCGCGATAGGTTTGTAATGCCGAGCGCGAGCGATCTGTCGGCAGGTTCAAGGCGGGCAACTCACCCGCGAGTTCATCGCGCCAATACTCCCACAAGCGCTCCCCCGCCGCGCTCGTCAACATCTCATTTTGCCAACGGACAAAATCCGAATACCGCGCTCCTACCTGCGGAAGTGAAATCGATTCGCCAGCCGCATTGACTTCATACAACGCAAGCACTTCCCGCGCCAACACAGTCATCGACCAAAAGTCAGTAATGATATGATCCATCGCAAGAAGAAGGATATGCTCTGAAGCAGTTTTGAACAGCAACACACGCCACACCGGTCCGCGCTCCAGATCGAACGGGCGATGAGCCTCGGCGGTCAAGCGTTCACGCAAGGCGGTCTTGCTCAAACTTGTAGCGTCTTCAATTCCAAATATGCCGGTCATCGACTCATGCACACGTTGGATCGGCTCGCCCGCCACCACATGGAATATACTGCGCAGCGACTCATGTCGCTCTGTTAATTGTGCAAAGGCACGTTCAAGCGCGGTCACATTTAATTCACCCCGAACGCGGATCGCGCCCGCCACATTGAACGAAATATCCTCCGGCAATAATTCATGCAGGAACCACAACGCCTGCTGCCCATACGAAAGCGGACTTTCATCCGACTCATGTTTGGAAATGACGAGCCGCGCCTCATTCTGGACTTCGGGTGAATCGAGCCCATTGAGCGCTTCCACAGTGAGACTTGAGATCGTCGGTCCCTGCAAGAGGCTGGCAACCGACAGGTTCACGCCAAACGCTCTCTCAAGCGAGTTCTTGAGTTCCATCGCCATGAGCGAATCGAGTCCCATCGTATCCAACGGCTGAGACAAATCCAAGCGCGCCGCGTCCATGCCGAGAATGCGGGCGGTTTGCTTTTGCAGGAAGTCTTCCAAAACTGTTCGGCGCTGGGTTGGCTCTGCGCTCAACAAAGCGGAACGATCCAAGCCTGTGACCGGGATTTGCGCAGGCTGCGGCTTGTGATGGTTGTTCCCATTCTTGCGCTGTGGAATATCTTTTGATGGCACCGGCGCAATCGTCACTTGTGAATCAACTTTTCTGTTCGATGGCTCCAGCCAATACCGCTGACGGTCAAAGGGGGTATTCGGCAGGGATACTTTGCGGCGAATGTAGCCTTCGTCGAAGCCTGTCCAGTTGACGTCCGCACCTTGCAGATAGAGTTTGCCGAGGCTGTCCAGGAGGATTTGCCAATCATCCTGATTTTGTCTAAGCGACGGCAGCCATGCCGAATTTGATTCCGGCAGGCAGCGTTTACCCATGCCAAGCAAAACCGGCACGGGACCAATTTCAATGAAGGCGTCGATTCCCAACGCAGCGAGAGAGGTCATGCCTGCCAAGAATTTCACTTCGGCGCGGATGTGATCGCGCCAATAACGCGCATTCGGCGTTTGCTCCGCTGACAGAATACCGCCGGTCAGGTTCGAGGTCAGCAAGATGCGCGGCGCGGAGTAGTTGACTCGCTTCGCGGCGGATTCAAATTCATCGAGAATCGAATCCATCAGCGGAGAATGAAAGGCGTGCGAAACCGTTAGCGGCTTGGAAGAAATCTCTTGATGCGACAAAACTTCCAGCACGGCTTGAAGCGCCGTTTTCTCGCCGGAGATGACCGTGTTATCGGGTCCGTTCACCGCGGCGATGGAAACTTTATCCGAGTGCGGTTTTACGGCTTCGGCAACGATAGAGGCGTCTGCGAAGACTGCTGCCATCGTTCCGTTCTGCGGAAGCAAGCCCATCAGCCTCCCACGTTCAGCGATGAGA
>JAHDWC010000046.1 GCA_023382575.1 Anaerolineales bacterium | reverse complement strand
GAGCGCGTCTCAATGGCATTGAGAAGGTCGGGGGTTCGAATCCCCCTGGGTCCACCATAGTTTGTAAGGGCGGGGTTATCCCGCCCGAATGAAAAGTCAAAGCAGGAGTAGTAGGTCATCCCGTCAGCGAGTTGGGAGAGTGAGGTGGAAGCCCAACACAGTGCCTGCGGGGCACTTCAACAAAAAGACCGAACTCGCCTGTTATCTCGCAAGAGAGGCTGTGCTGGTGAATCAAGTAGTCAGCGCCGGGAATGCCCGTTATAGCAACAAAGAGCGTTTGCTTGTCAAACGAATCTGGGTGGTACCGCGGAGAGAACTCTTCGTCCCTGATGTGGATGAAGGGTTTTTTGTTCTTAAGACCATGGACGGTAGACGACGGACGATGGAAGTGTGCATGGTCAATGGTCTATCCGTCTATCGTCCGATTTTGAAAGGAGGCACGCATGAACCATAAAAGGAATTTCTGGAAGCAGGGTCCACTTCTTGCGGGTCTTCTGCACGATTCTCTGATACAAATAAGGTGATTTAGCGCCTCCTATCCGACCCTTGAGATTTAGAAAACGAGGTAAGAATGGCTACTACGAAAAAGAAACCATCTGCAAAGAAATCTGTCACGAAGAAGGTGACAAAGCCCGCAGTAAAAAAATCCACAAAGCCGGCTGCCAAAAAGACTGGCTCGAAAAAATCGGCGGCGTCTCCGATGGGAATTATCCCTGCACCCAAAGCGGAGATCACGCCTGTGACTGAAAAACCCAAAGCCATCGTTAAGAGTGAAGCGAAGCCGAAGGCAATCCAAACCACAAAAAAGGAAACGAGTCCGATGAAGGATCTGTCCTACAATTCGAAAGTCATCGAACAAAAGTGGCAAGCAAAATGGGAAGCGGATAAGTTATATCGCGCCGTCATCGATCATAGCAAGCCGAAGCATTATGCCTTGACAATGCTGCCCTACCCCAGCGGTGACTTGCACATCGGTCACTGGTTCTCCATGACTCCGCCGGATGCGCGCGCGCGTTTCAAACGCATGCAGGGCTACAACGTGATGTTCCCGATGGGTTTCGATGCGTTCGGTCTGCCGGCAGAAGGCGCGGCGATCAAGAACAACATCCACCCGAAAAAGTGGACCTATGCCAACATCGAGCGGATGCGCGCACAAATGCGCACGATGGGCGCGATGTTCGACTGGGAACGTGAAGCAGTTTCATGCGACCCCGAATATTACAAATGGACGGAGTGGTTCTTCATCCAGTTGTATAAACACGGGCTGGCGTATCGTAAAAAGCAGGCGGTGGATTGGTGTCCTTCGTGCAATACGACATTGGCGCGTGAACAGGTCAAGGGTGATGATCGTCTGTGTGACCGCTGCGGTACGCCGGTGATCAAAAAGGAATTGGAACAGTGGTTCTTCAAGGCGACGAAATACGCCGATGAATTGCTGCGTTTCGATGGTATTGACTGGCCCGAGTTCATCAAGGTTTCGCAGACAAATTGGATCGGACGCAGTGAAGGCGCTTCGGTGACCTTTAAAACGGAAGCGGGCGACCCCATCGAAATTTTCACCACCCGACCCGATACGTTGTGGGGTGCGACCTTCATGGTCATGTCGCCGGAACACCCGTTGGTGGAGAAGATCACCACAGCGGAACATGCGCAAGCTGTCAGCGAGTATAAGGCTCAAGCGGCGAAACAGACCGACATCCAGCGTGAAGCGAAAGATAAGGAAAAGACTGGCGTGTTCACTGGCGGCTATGCCATCAATCCTGTAAATGATGAGCGCATCCCGATCTGGGTGGCGGATTATGTGCTGATGACGTATGGCACGGGCGCGATCATGGCAGTTCCGGCGCACGACGAACGCGACTTTGAGTTTGCGCGCAAGTTTGGATTGAAGGTAATTCCCGTCATCCAACCTGAAGGGACGGAGTTGAACGGCGATACGATGACCGAAGCCTACCCCGGCGAAGGCCTGATGATCAACAGCGGACCGTTCAACGGCACACCCGCCACGAGCGACAAAGGCGTGAAGAATCCCGCCATCAAAGCGGTGATCGAACATCTGGAGCAAAAAGGCGTTGGCAAGATGGATGTCAATTATCGCTATCGTGATTGGTTGATCTCACGTCAGCGTTTTTGGGGCGCGCCGATTCCCATGGTGTATTGCGAAACGCATGGTTGGAATCCCGTGCCAGACGATCAATTGCCTGTGGTGCTGCCTGATGATATTGACGAATGGAAGCCGACTGGCGAAAGCCCATTGAAATTCCACCCGACGTGGAAAGATACCACCTGCCCAATCTGCGGTGGATATGCCATGCGCGAAACTGACACGATGGATACCTTCATGTGCTCATCGTGGTATCACATGCGTTATCTGAGTCCACATTACGACAAAGCACCATTCGATGACGCCGAATACAATTACTGGATGCCCGTTGACACCTACACTGGCGGCAGCGAACATGCCAACATGCATTTGCTGTACTTCCGTTTCTTCCACAAGGCGCTGCGCGATATGGGCATCACCGAAGGCAACGAACCCGTGATGCAGTTGCGTAATCAGGGTATGGTGCTGGCGGAAGATAACAGCAAGATGTCCAAGAGCAAGGGCAATGTCGTCGCGCCGGATGTGTTGGTGCAAAAATATGGCGCAGACACGGTCCGCGCTTACTTGATGTTCTTTGCCAGATGGCAGCAGGGCGCGCCGTGGGATTCGAATGGCATCGAAGGGACAGCCCGCTGGATGCGCCGTGTGTGGACCTTGTTCACCGACGCTTCAGACTCAGCCGGAACTGCTTCTGACGAAACGAAGAAGGATCTACGCCGCAAGGTTCATCAAACGTTAAAGCGTGTGACGCGTGACTTCGAGAACTTTGAATTCAACACGGTCATTTCGTCATTGATGGAATTGATGAATGAGATGTACAAGGCGCGTGAGGCTGGAGCTGTCGGCACAAACGAATGGAAGGAGGCGCAGGAGATCTACTTGAAGATGATGGCTCCTGTTGCCCCGCACATTTCCGAAGAGTTGTGGACGGAACACTTGGGCAAACCCTACTCCATCCACCAGCAGTTGTGGCCCGCCATAGATGAAGCCGCTGCCAAGGAAGATGTGGTCGAAATCCCCGTTCAGATCAATGGCAAGGTGCGAGACCGTGTCACCGTCGCCGCTGAAGCGAGCGAAGACGAGATCAAGTCTGCGGTGATGGCAAGTGAAGTCATCCAAAAATATCTGGAAGGCAAAGAGCCCAAGAAGGTGATCGTCGTGAAGGGCAAGTTAGTGAGTTTGGTTGTCTAGTTAAGTGATTGGTTGGGAGCCCCTGGGGTCGAAAGACTTGCAGGGGCTTTTTTTATTACCAGTAGAAAACCCATTGAGAATGTGTCAAAATAAGATAAACGATTTTGGAGGCTGCGATGTCACAGGTCGACAGAAAAAAACGGTCTCGAAAAGAAGCTCAGCAACCTCAACCGTTTGACCCTCTCTGGTATTTCGAGCG
Source organism: Anaerolineales bacterium (assembly GCA_023382575.1). GTDB lineage: Bacteria > Chloroflexota > Anaerolineae > Anaerolineales > Villigracilaceae > Villigracilis. Next base: position 20,056 of record JAHDWC010000046.1, on the reverse strand, counting down.
CATGGACCAAGTCAACCGCGCCATGCAAGGGACAAACGATATCGAACAAATGATGAAGGATGTGTTGGATGCGCTGCTGGCTGTGTTCGACTGTGACCGCGCCTGGCTGGTATATCCCTGTGACCCTGATGCCCCTACCTGGCAAGTTCCCATGGAGCGGACGCGCCCGGAATATCCCGGCGTGCTGCCCATCGGCATGGAACTTCCGCTCGACCCAGTGGGTGCTGAAGTTTATCGCATCTTAAGAAATACAGACGGACCTGTGAAATTCGGAGGGGGTGAACCTCATGCCGTGCCAATGGAAATGGCAACGGCATTCAACATTCAATCGTTTATCGCCATGGCTTTTTATCCAAAGATCGGAAAGCCCTGGTCGTTCGGGCTGCATCAATGCTCCTATGAACGGGTTTGGACGCCTGATGAAGAACGCCTCTTTCAGGAGATCGGCAGGCGACTGTCAGACACGTTAAGCACCCTGCTGGCGTATCGCAACCTGCAAGAAAACGAGACACAGATCAAACAATTGATCGACGCCTCACCCGTCGCCATGGTCATCTCCGCGGGGGAGGAAGAACAGGTCTTGTCGATCAACGATAAATTCATCGAATTGTTCGGTTATACCATGGACGATGTGCCGAATGTAGAACATTGGTGGACTCTCGCCTACCCCGACGAACGCTATCGTGATTCGATAAAAGCACAATGGAAGGAAGATGTTCAAACTGCCATCAGGGGAAAAGGTCAGATTAAAGCGATGGAGGCACAAGTCACCCGCAAAGACGGCTCGATCCGCTTCATCGAATTTCAGTTCGCATCCATCGGAGATAAACATTTGGTCACGTTCGTAGACCTCACGGCGCGCAAGCTGGCAGAAAATGCACTCAAGGAACGGGAAAAACTTTCTCAATCGCTATTGCGCCTCTCCCGAAAGTTGGAACAGGCTCAAACTTATGCTGATGTATTAAACGCTGCTCAGGATGAAGTCAGGAAGATGATTGGCTATCAAAATCTGTGGGCTTATCTTTTCGAAGAAGATAAAAAGAGTGCGCACGTCTTGTTTGCTCAAGGCCCATTGCGCGATAAGGTCATGCACAGTGGTGAAACCATCGTCTTGCAGGTCAGAGGCGACCAGATGATGGAGGAAATTGCAGAAGCCAGACAAATCGTCGTGGTGGAGGATGCGCGGACAGATCCCCGCACCAATAAAGAGCTCGTAGCTTACATGGGCAATCGCTCGATCGTCAATGTTCCGGTCATTCTTTTCGACAGACATCTGGGCTCGGTTGGAATGGGCACCTTCGGCGATGAAGGACTGCGAATTCCCACGGATGGCGAACAGGAATATTTGGTCGCCCTGGCGAGTCATATGGCGGTCACGCTCGACCGCCTCCACCTGCTCGACAAACGCAAAGACATGGAACAGGAATTGATCGCACGCGAACAGGAATATCGTCTGCTGATCGAAAATATCCCTGACCTGATCGTCCGATACAACACGGACCTGCACAGAGTCTATGTAAACCCGGCATGGGAAAAAACAAGTGGATTCTCCTCCTCCGAGGTTATTAATAAACATCCTAGCGATGTTTCAAACCCCATAAACGAGGAATATATGGGGAAGCTTCAACAGGTGTTGCTGACTGGAAGCCCGCAAGCTATCGAATTTACATGGCTGAACGCCTTCGGAAAAACGCTCTTTCTGGAGTATGTCATCGTACCCGAGTACGATCAACATGGAAACATAAGCGGTGTGCTATCCGTTGGGCGCGATATTACCGAACGCAAACAGATGGAGGAAGCGCTTGCCGCACGCGAGCGGGAATTCCGCACCTTGGCTGAGAACAGCCCGGATAATATCGCCCGATACAATATCAATTGCCAGACGATTTATGTGAACCCCGCCCTAGAGAAAACTTTGGGGCATCCCGCATCCGAGATACTCGACACATCTCCTGCCCAAGCTGGTTTCATCAAAGAATCAAACGAATACCAGGGAAAGGTCGCCGAAGTACTCAGAACCGGAAAAGAACAGGAAATGGATGTGGTCATGCCGGATATAGGGGAGGGATTACGCTATCACAATATACGCTTCGTCGCTGAACGGGGAGCTGATGGGACAATTACAGGAGTCCTCGCCATAGGGCGCGAGATCACAGAGCGCAAACGGATGGAAGAGGCGCTGAGCGCATCGGAAGCAGAACTACGCACCTTAATAAACACGATGACGGACATCATCTTCATAGGAGACTCAGAAGGGCGCTTCTTAAAAATCATCGACACGAATTCATCTCTCATGTATAAACCGTCACAAGACTTATTGGGAAAAACGCTTCACGAAGTCTTTCCAAAGGATCAGGCTGATTTCTTCCTCAAGAAGATCAGACAGGCGCTCACCACTCAACAACCCGTCGATTTTGAATATGCCTTAACGATCGGAGTCCAGCCCATGTGGTTCTATGCGACTGTCTCTCCGATGATGAACGACCAAACTCTGATGGTCGCCAGAGATATTACAGCGTTAAAAAAGGCTGAAGAAAATTTACGCAGAAGTGAGCAGAAATTTCGAACGCTAGCGGAAAACATTCCCAATGTCGTTTACCAATGTCTGAATAATTCCAGGTATACCTTTCTATATCTGAACGAGGCGGTGGAAGATCTGACCGGGTATCCCAGAGAAGAATTCCTCATCCATGGGCTTTCGTTTTTTGACCTGTATCATCCTGATGACTTGCCGATAATCCCGACGCCCACAGAAAACAGCATCAACGATGTCAATCGTGAGCCCTTCCATCTCACGTATCGCATTCGCCACAAATCTGGTGAGTGGCGCTGGGTGGACGAATGGGGAACAGGCGTTACCAACCAAAACGGAGAGGTGGAATATCTTGAAGGCATCATGGTCGATATCACCGAACAAAAGCGTGCCGAGCAGACCTTGCGTGAAAGTGAGGAACGGTATCGCCAGTTGGTAGACTTATCGCCCGACGCCATTGGAATCCATCAACAAGGGGTGATCGTCTTTGCCAACCCGTCCATGGTGCGCATCATAGGTGCAAACAATGCCGAAGAGTTGATCGGAACATCCATCCTCGACTTTATTCACCCGGACTATCACGAGGTCGTCCAGAAACGCATTCAAGGAGATACTTATAACCACACATTTGTAGAAGAGAGAATTATCCGGGTTGACGGAACCCATATAGATATCGAAGTGGCAGCGGTCCCCTATGAATACCAGGGACAGATGCATACCCAGGTCATTTTCAGGGATATTACCGAACGCAAACGACATGAACGTGAACGGGAAGCCGTTGTCACGGTCAGTGCGGCATTGCGGCAGGCTACAAAACGGATTGAGATTCTCTCCATTATTCTGGACCAAATGTCGGCGTTGTTCGATGCGGGCGGAGCCTTCATCGCCCTCCCCCATTCCAGCACAGGCGACATCATCATCGAAATGGGACGTGGTCCCATCGGTGAAAAATTTAATGGTGTGAAGATCCCGCGTGGAGAGGGCATCAGCAGTTGGGTGATCGCAAATAAACAGCCTTATCTAAACAATAACGCTCATACCGATCCGCTTTTCTATCGCCCTGACCTGCTCGAAGACCATCATTGCGTGATGTCTGTTCCGTTGATCGCACGCGAGCAATCGATTGGCGCTTTGTGGATCGCCCGCAGAGCAACCGTCGCCGAACAGGATCTACAACTTCTCAACGCCATTGCCGACATCGCCGCCAACGCCATCCACCGCATCACCCTCCATGAACAAACCGAACAGCAATTACATCATCTAATCGCCTTGCATCAGATCGACCTTGCGATCACCACCAACTTTGATCTGAGCATCACCCTCAGTATCATTCTGGCGCATGTCCAAACGGAGCTGGCTGTAAATGCCGCCAGCATCCTGCTCCTAAACCCTGACACCGAATCGTTGGGATATGCCGCCGGGCTTGGTTTCATAACAGAAAATATCAAACTCTCCAACGTGAAGATCGGAGAAGGAATTTCCGGCAAGGCTGCGCTCGAACATTGCACCGCTTCCAGCCCGGACCTCAAACTTGCAGGCACGAAATTCAGCCGCGCCTCGCTGTTAGCGGAGGAAGGTTTTGAATCACACTTCGCCACCCCCATGCTCATTCAGGGACAGGTCAAAGGCGTGCTGGAAGTCTTCCATCGCACCCCGCTCGACCCGGATCAAGAATGGTTCTCTTATTTCGAAACTCTTGCCACACAAGCAGCCATCGCCATCGACAATGCGACCTTGTTACAAAATTTACAGCACACGAACAAGGAATTGATACAGGCTTACGATGCCACCATCGAAGGTTGGTCACGCGCGCTTGACCTGCGCGACCGCGAGACGGAAGGACATACGCAGCGTGTGACTGAAATGTCGCTTCAACTTGCCGACAAGATCGGCATGAGCGAAGCCGAAAAATCAGACCTGCGCCGCGGCGCTCTCTTGCATGACATCGGCAAAATGGGCGTCCCCGATGCGATCCTACATAAACCCGGCGAGTTGACCAGCAGCGAGTGGGAGATCATGCGTCAACATCCATCCTTCGCACATCAGATGCTCTCCCCCATCACATATTTGAAACGCGCTCTCGACATCTCCTATTGCCATCACGAAAAATGGGATGGGACTGGTTACCCACATGGTTTAAGAGGAGAGGAAATTCCGCTGGCGGCGCGCGTCTTTGCTGTCGTAGATGTCTTCGACGCACTCACATCTGACCGTCCCTACCGCAAAGCCTGGACGCCAGAGGAAGCGTATCTGTATATCGAAGCGCAAGCGGGCACACACTTCGACCCATCTGTCGTCAAAGTATTTCTTGAGGACCGAACTCCTAAATAAATATTTCCCATCAGGTCAATTTGTCCGTCGTATAATCTGATCATGCCCACTGTACAACTCTTCATCACCTGCCTGACCGATTCATTCTTCCCCAAAACGGGTGAAGCCGTAGTGGACATTCTCAACCGCCTCGGCATTGGCGTGGATTTCGCTCCCGACCAAACCTGCTGCGGACAGCCGCAATTCAATGCAGGTCTGCGTAATGATGCGAAGATGATCGCAGAGCATACGATCAAATTGTTCGAGAAAACCAGTGGCGATATTGTTACGCCTTCCGGTTCCTGCGCCCATCATTTTCGACATAATCTTTTGGAACTCTTCGAAGGCGACAACGAATGGTATCCACGAGCAGAAGCCTTGGGCAAACGTGTCTTTGAGTTCACTGAATACCTCGTGGATCAACTCCACGTCACGGACCTCGGCGCAACATGGGACGGGTTGCTCACCTATCATCCATCTTGTCACACTCTGCGCGGTATCCACGTCGACAAACAGCCTCGCACGCTTTTGAAAAATGTTAAAAGGGCGACGTTGGTGGAATTACCCAACGCACAGGAATGCTGCGGCTTCGGCGGTGTGATGTCTGCGGAGCACCCCGAACTGTCAGCGGAGTGGCTGAAGCGCAAGATCGCCAACCTCGAAGCGACAACATCGCCCACCCTCGTTGTCACCGATGCGGGCTGTCTCATGCACATCATGGGCGGATTGAAACGACAGGGCAAGAGTCAACAAGTGGTGCATATCGCAGAAATCTTAAACAACCGATGAGGAAAGCATGCGCTCAAAATCTGCAGATTACTATGATGCAATTTACGCTGCCAATGGCAAGGATTATCCTGCCGAAGCGAAACTCGTCCACCAGATCATCAAGCAGCAGTTCAAAGCCAAAGTAAAAACACTATTAGATGTCGGTTGCGGCACAGGAGTTCATATTAATCTGCTGCGAAAACATTATCAGGTCGAAGGGTTGGATATCGATCCCTACATGCTACGGGTGGCCAAGAAGAACTATCCAGAGATTCGCTTCCACCAAGGTGATATGGCCGATTTCAATTTGAGGCGCACGTTTGACATTGTCATTTGTCTCTTCAGCGCCATCGGATATGTCAAAACAAAGGCTCGCCTGAACAAAACGCTAAAGACCATCGCAAACCATCTTAACCCCGGCGGGATCGTGCTGATCGAACCGTGGTTTTCACTTGAACAATGGCATTCAGGAAAAATCTACACCACTTCATCCGCTATTTCTGACACAAAGGTGTTTCGCATGAGCCACAGCAGACAACGAGGAAACATCTCCATCATTGAATTCCAATATCTTATCGGAACGCCCAAAGGTATCGAACATGCGACTGAAATCCTCGAACTGGGTTTGTTCAGCAAACAAGATTATCTGCAAGCATTTCAGAAAGCCGGATTGAAAGTGTCTCATGACCCCAAAGGCTTGGACGGACGCGGGTTATACATCGGACACAAATCATGAGCAATCGCTTCTTTCGCGAACGCATTCTCGAATCCATCGATAACCCAACGCTGCAAACCGCGCTGGATAACAACACCGAGCGTCGACTGAAAGGTCGCGCCGCCGCGTTTGAATCCATTCCCGATTGGCGCGAACGGCGTCAACGTGCGCATCGCATCCGCGCGGATGTGATCGAACATCTGGATGACTATCTCGCAAAATTCATCGCTAACAATGAAGCCAATGGCGTCATCGTCCATCGCGCTACGGATGCGAAAGAGGCGATCCATATCGTTTTGGGCATTGTAGGAGCAGACGAGCATCCTCACCAACAAAAGTTAGTCGCCAAATCCAAAAGCATGGTCAGTGAAGAGATCGAGTTAAACCATGCTCTTGAGAAGCACAATATCCGAGTGGTGGAGACCGATCTCGGCGAATATATCGTCCAGCTTCGGCACGAGCGACCAAGTCATATCATCACACCGGCGGCGCATCTCAAGAAAGAGCAGGTTGCCAAACTCTTTCAAGAAAAACTTGGCATCCCCTACACCGAAGACATCCCAACCCTCACAGCAACAGCGAGAAAAGTTCTGCGTGAAGTTTTCCTTAAAGCTGACGTCGGCTTGAGCGGCGTCAACTTCGGCGTGGCTGAAACAGGTGGCATGTGTATCGTCACCAACGAAGGCAACGCCCGCATGGTCACCACGCTTCCAAAGACCCACATCGCGCTGATGGGCATGGAACGCCTCGTGCCCAAGCTCGATGACCTCGCGCTCATGCTTTCATTACTTCCACGCTCGGCTACCGGACAAAAGCTCACGGTCTATACTCAACTGCTTCACAAGCCCATGCTGGGACAAACCCGTCACCTCATCATCCTCGACAACGGACGAAGCAAACTGCGCAACTCGCCGCTCAAAGAAAGCCTGTATTGCATCCGTTGCGGCGCGTGCCTCAATGCCTGCCCGGTCTTCCGCGAATTGAGCGGTCACGCCTACATCGGACGTGACCTGTCGATTGCACCTTATCCTGGTCCCATTGGTTCGGTCATCTCGCCGGGGTTGTTCGGCAAAAATTATGTCCAACTCGCGCAAGCCTCGTCGCTGTGCGGCGCATGCAAAGAAGCCTGTCCCGTGGATATTGACTTGCCAAAATTATTGACACGAGTAAGAGCAGGGAAAGTGGATGAAGAAAGAGGAAAGAAGAAAGATGGGGCAGGATTGACTTGGTCCACGCGGCTTTTTCTCAAAGCTTTTGCCCGCCTCGCGACTCAGCCGAAATTGTTCGCCCTCTCTCAGAAGTTCGCCTCGCTGGGAACACACCTCCTTTCTCCGCGTGCGCAATGGATGCGCCTGCCTGCCATCACCGGTTGGGGCTACAGCAAAGACTTTCCACGATTCGCGGGGAAAACGTTTCGAGAGAGATATAGAAAATCGGAAATAGCGAATCGGGAAATTCCACTGCAAAATATGATTGCAGAGCAACCAGCAAATATTCCAACCTTCCAACCTGCAAACCTGATCGACCAATTCACTACAGAACTGACCGCGTTACAAGGTAATGTCCACCAGACAGACAACGTCACCCAATCAATGATCGAATATCTAACATCGAAGAACATCAAGAAAATTTATCTCCAGCCCAATGTCCTCGATGAAACCCTCTTGCGCCAATCTGGCATTGACTTCACCCATGAGCCAGATCCGGAAATCATCGTCGGGGTGACAAAGGCTTGGGTTGGGCTGGCAGATACCGGGTCCGTGTTGGAAGCGAACGAGGAGTTGCGTGGCTCATTACTTCCAGAGATCCATCTCGCTGTCTTGGAATCCAAAAGCATCCTGCCCTCCTTGCCCGATGCGATTGAAATGACCAAAGGCAAGAACGCCGTCTTCATCACGGGTCCTTCGCGTACCGCAGATATTGAAATGACACTCACCATCGGCGTACACGGACCGAAGGAACTTCATGTTTTCGTTGACGATTCAAATTCGGGGTGATAGAATACAGCCCGCTAAACAAGCCCCCATCGTCTAGCGGCCTAGGACGAAGCCCTCTCAAGGCTTAAACCGGGATTCGAATTCCCGTGGGGGCACTGCCGACAGCCACCTTTTGGTGGCTGTTCTTTTTTATAAAGGAACCCATGACCTCATCCCACTCTTCCCGCGGATTTATCATTGCATTAATTGCCACAGTCCTTTGGTCCACCACAGGTCCACTTATCAGTTATCTGAGCAAGACCTATTCTTTACCCTCATTGGTACTCGCCTTCTGGCGAGACTTGTTCGTTTCGTTTGGAATGCTGGTCGGTCTATTGCTCTTCAGTCGCTCACGTTTTTCATTAGAACGCAAACATTGGGGATTTATGATCTTGTATGGATTGACGCTGGCGGTCTTTAATTCCTTGTGGACGTTCTCGGTTCAATACAACGGGGCGGCTGTTGCTACAGTGATGGCTTTCTCTTCGCCGGCAATGACGGCGTTGCTTAGCCGGATTATCTTCAAGGAAACATTTAGCAAGCTCAAAGTACTCTCGATTGAGTTGAGCTTTATCGGTACGATCCTGGTCTCTGGCGCACACGACCCCGCCGCGTGGAAGTTAAATCCGCTGGGGATTATCTTTGGCTTGCTGACTGGTCTGCTCTTTGCGGTCTACAACCTCGAAGGCAAGCTCGCTGGTGACAGACATATCGATTCATGGACAGCCCTGCTTTACAGTTTCGCCTCTGCCACATTCTTTTTGTTCTTCTTCAACCTCGGCAATGACCTGTTCATCACGAGCAAGGCTCCACTCGCAGATATGTTCTGGCTTGGAAATTCACTGGCAGGCTGGGGCGTGCTATTCCTCCTTGGCGTAGCGCCCACGCTGGGCGGATTCGGCTTGTACACGTTAAGCATTCGCTATCTTTCGCCGACGATCTCCAATCTCATCGCCACCTTGGAACCAGTCTTCACCGCGATTTGGGCGTATCTCTTTTTAAGCGAGGTCATGACCAATGTGCAACTTGGTGGCAGTCTATTGCTGATGTTTGGCGTGATCTTGTTAAGGCTTGGGAATCGCGAGTAAATCAACTAGTGCGGGATAGTCAACTCACCCTGCCAGGGTAGAAATTGCGAGAATCTTTGCAGATCATATGTCGCCTTGATGGTGAAACGATGCAAGGCGAACAAGTCATAACGATGTTGGTCACTCGAAGCACCAAGCCCCATCCCTGCGAGATAGCCCGCTGAATACGCCGCATTCATGATGCCACAATCGTACTCTCCAAATGGATAGGCAATGGTCAGGATCGGGAGTCCGAATGCATCTTCCAAGAAATTTCGCGAGCCCACGATCTCGATCCGCTTCTGATCTTCTGTCAATTTAAGCAGATCATAGTGATGCATGGTGTGACTGCCTATTTCCCACCCCGCTTCCAACATCTCTTTTGCCTGTTCGATACTCATAAAATTTTGAGCATTGAGATAGTTCCCAACCAAATACAGAACCCCAACCAATTGATACTGTTGCATGATGGGGAATGCCGTTGTGTAGTTGTCCAAGTTGCCATCATCGAATGTGATGATGATCGGACGCGATGGAAGGTCAGCGCCGTGATGGATCGCGTCAATGAGCGTGGACGTGGTGATCGATGTATATCCCCAGGAACGCAACAACTGCATCTGTTTCTCGAACTCTTCAGGCGTGATGTAATACTGGCTGTTCGTGGAGGATGTCCCAATATGGTGATACAAAAGAATCGGAGCCACCACCGTATCCGGTCCCTGATGACACCACGCAGGAGTGGAAGTTTCCTGTACGACTGGTGAAACAGCTGTCGGTGAAATTGGAATCGGTGAATTAGTCGGCGACGCCAAAGGTTGAAGCGTCTCTGTGACTGTGACGACGTGCTCAGTTGGCGCGTCAATGGGGATTCCCCCACGACACGCAGAAATCAGAAAAAGAAAATGAACAGAAACCGTTTTTTCATATCAGCGATTTAACTCCCAGATCAGGCGCAACCCTTCGAGCGTGAGCCAGGGCGAGATGAAATTAATCACCTTCGTCTCTTTGGCAACGACCTCCGCCAATCCGCCTGTAGCGATGACCTTCATGTCGCTTCCCAACTCGGACCTGAATCTTGCCACCATTCCCTCGACCATGCTGACATAGCCGAAGAGGAGTCCGGATTGCATCGCGTGGACTGTATTCCGTCCAATGACCGAGGGTGGCACCTGCAAGTCAATGCGTGGAAGTTTTGCGGCACGGGTGAACAGAGCTTCTGCGGCGAGATTAATCCCAGCTGTGATGGCTCCCCCCAGATATTCTCCGTCTTTGGTGATGGCATTGAAAGTGGTCGCCGTACCAAAATCCACCACACAGGCGGGGCCGCCATAGAGTTTCATCACCGCCACTGCGTCACAGACACGATCCGCGCCAACAGCCCGTGGGTCTTCGTAGCGGATCTTGATCCCGGTTTTGATGCCCGCATCGACAACGAGCGGCTCCTGCTTGAGATACTCGCGGCAAGCCTGGATCACACGTCCCGTCAGCGGCGGAACGACGGAAGCCAGTGAGACACCAGTAATGTCGGTCAACGTTTTGCCTACGTTTTGTAAGACGCCCAAAAACTGCAAACCGTATTCGTCTGGCATGCGATTATGGTCCGTGGCCAGGCGCCAATGCGCTTCAAGCTTTCCGCCTTCGTAGAGACCAAGCGTTAAGTTGGTATTACCGATGTCGATAGTGAGAAGCATATTTTTATTTTACCTTGTTCTCAATGGACTGCCCCATCCGAACGGATGGTTAATGTAGTTCCTGGGGAGATTTCAGCCAGATGAAAAACCACAAAAACCCTAATGGAAAGACGTGCAGGAGGAGACGGTCAAGTGAAGTATTTAAGTGCCAAGTCAGGTCGTTGGGGGTCAGCAGGAAAATCCCAAAGTAGGCTGTCAGCTGGAAGATAATCACACTCCCTAGAATCCAGCTACCTGTCATGGAATGACGCGTTTTGCCGATCAAAAATGCGATGAGTAACATGATTCCGATCAAACTGATGGGTAACCCGCCAAGATTTAAAAGCATATCTCCCGCTTCCATCAGGATGATCTTGTACCGTTCAGCATCCAAGACCCTACTTAACATACTTCCCTGAGCAGACATTAAATCATTCGCAGGGGCAAGAAATATTTTGAATAACAAAATAACCAAAAGAGGAGACACCAGTCCAAGCAGATATTTTTTAAAGGCGGGAACATCCCCTCTCCATGCCATCAGGAACCAAACCAATGTAAAGCCGATCATCGCTGGAAAGCCTTCGTTCTTTGTCCAGCCTGTAATGCCAACCAGAAAACCAGCTAATACTGCAAAACGAGTCTCTCTCTGCTGAAAGTACAGCAGACTTATCCCGCCTGCCGCGAGAAAAAGATAGGCAAATAACAAATCTGCGTACTGACGCATGCCTTGATCGATCACTGAAGGAAGAGCGAGAAAAATGATGGTCGCGAAAGATGCCTGTTTAAAATCCCGAAATACGCTGATCAATGCAAACAACAAACCTGCTGTAGAGAGCGAAATCATAAAGTGAAAGGCTATTGGCCCCCAAACTGAGGTTTCCCCTACAAACACCCAAGTTATTGCGTGGGTCACTGCCATCAAAAGCGGATAATCAGGATGGTCAAACTGACGAAGGAAAGTACCCTGCCAATCTACGCCACCAAGGTAGATGAAACGCGCGACCACATTCCAATTGATCCATGCATCAGGGCGTCCATGTGGATATTGCAAGGCATAAAAAACTAGATTGAAGACAAACAAAAGAAGCCCAAGTGCGAGGAAAACCATCCAAAGAAGCTGCGTTCTATCGGTCAGCTTTTGGAGGCGCGGAGTATGTGCATAAAACGCCCATATAAAGATAATAAGTCCCGTTGCACTTTCCATCACAACATAGGCTGTTAGCGGCAGTCCAGCCCAAATCCACAAGAAACCCAACAGAGATGAGACACCAAATCCAACCCCTGTTGAAAGGAATAATTTTAGCAACAACGATCTTCCATCCGTCGCATTCCAAACCAAATGGACAACGCCCAATCCCAACAGGAGGCGCGGAAGTAATGCCGCAAGCGATAAAAGAAACGTCATCTAGTTTTCCAAATCATGGATCAAGTACAAACCAAACCCAAAACCTTGAAGTTCATAGGTCCCTAGTTGCGCGTCAAGCCAAGTTTCGAGATCTTTCTCTTCATTGAAATTGCCAATCAACCATTCCCATCCCAGCCCAACCTGTAAGGCAACTGGGGACAGCGAATATTGCATCAATTGAAATTCATTGGCATCAAAGGATGAAGGGTCATCATTGAGGATCGAGTCATCGAGATAACCCACTCGCCGCACATCCGACGGGAGCGCATCACGCAACCTCTGAACGCGATCTTCCCATTTGGTTACCATCTCGTCTGAAGGATTTCTCCATTCATCCGAGAAAGCATTCGCCATAAATTGACCTACAGAAAAAACAAGGAACAAGGTCGCCAGCACAAACGGGATCGCTTTTCGAATGGTCAGCATGAGGATATTTTACCGCCGCAAATTTCTCATCAAGATACAAATCTACGGCGCGGCTGCATAAAAAGGAGCAAGCGCGCGCCAAATGGAAAAGATAAAGCTGAAGTTATTGACCATCAGAATGAGCACAACAAACGTCAATCCGCTTTGGAGCCAGGGGTTTTCCGCAAAATCAGACAGTGCCAGGGCAATGAAGAAGACAAGCGAATACACCCAATAAGACGTGTAAAGGAAAAGTTCTGTGCCATAAAAAAGATGCATAAGGAAATTAAATCCTAATGCGCCAAGCAGTCCCAACATTAGTGGAGTATGTTTGGAAGTACGGATATTTTTTACGAGCATGAACAATGCCCCAGCCAGCAGAAGCAACCATCCCCCGAGCGGAAAGTTGGCAAGTCCACGGTAGGAGGCGAGCCTCCCTGTGCGGACATCAAAGGTCTTAAGATCAATGGTGGGGAAAGGCGGTTTTTCAGAGACCACTTCGATGACTTGAGGTCCAACCACGCCATAAAGAAGTACCGAACGTGTGACAACATTCAATTTGCGAATGATGGAAGCAGGCTCAGAGAGACGCATGGGGTCAGAGAGATTACCATCTGTAGACCGTACAAAGTTGAGTTCAAAGGCAATATCCCCTGGAACAAAGAAAAAGGTTTGAGATTTCTGGTAAAGCAGACTTGTGGTTATCGTCAACAAGATTCCGGTTGCCAAGACGAGGATGGAATATTGGAGTAAACGTTTGAAACCGAATCTGTTGAAGAATAATCCAATGAGCCCTTGAGCAATATTGGTGATCGTGATTCCAAAAAGAAGCAACCCGGCCGGAACAAGAACCGAGAAGCGGGTTTCCTTGGATTGATTGAACAGAAAAAATAAAATCAGTGCCGCCGCACCAAAAATATAGTTCTCGGTCAATGAGCCGAAGAGTAGATGCGTAGCTGTCGAGCCGAGGAAAATGGAAAACAGAAACGCAAATGTGCCTGAACTCGTAGCGCGTTTGACAAAGAGCCACGTCATGTAGACGCAAAGTCCGGCAATCGCTGAAACAACGAGCATCCCGCCGAGGGCGTAATGCTCCCCCATCATGCCAGAGACCAGCCGAACCAATGGACGGATGATAATAAGACTCAACGGATGAACCGAACGGTTGATCGCCGTGCCGTCTGGACTGGCAAGGATGGTCATCCACGGACCCGCATCCGCTTCAAAGAGGACGGTGTTGTATCCCAAAGCGGAATGATTCAAGGTGCGAGAGATGACAAGCTCAATCAGGAAGAACATTCCAGCAGCATAGAGTCCGGGCAAGTTTTGGAGGAAGTGAGATTCTAGAAAACGAGAAACAAGAGGCGCGATGCGAGGGATGAGGGAAAGAGTCCAAGCGGAGGCACCAAAGACGGTAATGAAGAAAAGTGCGATCCACTCCTGAGGGACACGGACATAGTCCAGCACGAACATGGATGGGAATTGCAAGGCAGAAATGACAAGTGCAATCCAAAAAACTGGGAGCGATAAAACAAGGAACCAATTCAATGGTTTGCTGAGAAAACCAGCACGAACCGAATCTGCGGCTTTCTGAGTTACGAAATATCCGGTCACAAGTCCAAGGGTCATCGAAACGGATGTGAACAAGGCCATGCCAAATGGCGTGCGGAGAACTTCATGCAGGAAGCCGACAGCGCCATAAGTAAACCCTAGAGCGAGCAAAAAGGAGATGAGAATGTGAGGAATAGAAAGTGAGGAACGAAGACGACTCGCCCAGGCGGAGATGGCGGGAGAAGCTTGATGGAAGAGCAGCCCGAAGGCGAGTGCCGGGATCAGGGTCAGAAAGAGGCGATCTATCAGCGAGGAAAAATCTGAAAAGTGGAAAAAGGTCCTCGTCAGAAAAAGGCTGACGAGGAGTCCTGTCAACAAGCTAAAAAAGATCCGGGAAAATTTCATGCCTTGATTATAAAAGGTGACGGCCACTTTTGAAGTGACCGTCACTGAATTTATTCTTTTACTGCGACGATGATCTCGGAGACCATGTCGTAGCGGTGGAATTGCGGCATCATGTAAATGCCACTCGCCCAACCCTTGATGCCTTGGATGAGTTCGACTGCCAACTCCACACCCACTTTGACAGAATTCTCGCCCGCGGCTTCGATGCGTTTCCGCGCTTCATCCGGGATGAAAATGCCGGGGACTTCGTTATGCAAGAAGGTGGCATGTTTGAGGCTGACCAACGGCAAAATGCCTGCGAGGATGGGTTTGTTCAATTTGCCGTGTTTGGCTTCGTACGCTTCGATAAGTTTGGGACCATCATCGGCGCGATAGATGGGTTGTGTGAGGAAGAAATCTGCGCCAGCTTTGATCTTGCGCTGCATGTTCTTGATCTCCGTATCCACATCCTGCGGACAAAGATTGAGCGCTGCTCCAACAAAAAAGTTGGTGGGCTGACCAATGCTCGTGCCGGAATGATCGACACCCATATTGAAACCCTGCTTGATAAGTTTGATGAGACCGGATGGCACAAGATCATAGTTATCGGTCGCTTCGGGATAATCACCAATGGAAGTTGGATCCCCCATGACGACGAATACATTGCGAATCCCCAACGCGTGAGCGGCAAGCAGATCACCTTGCACGCGGAGCAGGTTACGTCCGCGGGTTGGGAAATGCAACGTGGTTTCCACGCCGACTTTACGCTGTACCACGTCACACACTGCCCAAGCGGACATGCGCATACGGGCCATCGGGCTATCGGCTACGTTGATGACGTCCGCGCCGGAGTCGTGCAAAAGCGATGCGCCCGCCAAAAGTTTATGGGTTGAAAGCCCACGCGGCGGGTCCATCTCCACGCAGATGGAAAATTTTCCGTCCGCAAGTTTTTGAGCCAATTGAGTGGGCTTATCAACCGGCTCGGCCGTGATTTCATCTTCGGGCAAAATGGAAATCTCCGCAATAGGTGCGGCGGGCGATGCCTCGAACGACTTCTTCATCGCAGCGATATGTTGAGGCGTTGTACCACAACATCCACCGACGATGTTCGCACCCGCTTCACGAAACTGAAGCGCATACTCGCCAAAGTAATCAGCATCAGCGGGATACATGATGCGTCCGCTGACCTGTTCGGGCCACCCCGCATTCGGCTTGACCCAAAACTTTGCGCCCGGTTCGGCTTGACGCATCTGTTTGAGAATGCGCAGCAACTGCGAAGGTCCGCCAGAACAATTGACACCGATCACATCCGCGCCTGCAGCCGCTAGGCGATGCGCGACTTTCACCGGGTCATCACCCAGCAAGGTACGGTCATCTCGCGTGAATGTCACCGAAGCGATGACAGGCAGCACACAAACTTCCTTTGCGGCTTTAATGGCTTCTTGAATTTCATATAGGTCGGACATGGTTTCGATCACGATCAAATCTGCGCCGGCTTCTGCCAATGCGCGAATCTGTTCCGTGAACGCTTCGCGCGCCTCCTCGAGCTTAACCCGTCCATAGGGAGCGATCCTCACCCCCAGCGGACCCACGTCCCCCGCGATCAGCACATCCTTGAACGAGGCAGCCACGACGCGTTTAGCAAGCTCCACGCCCGCGCGATTGATTTCCGCCACATCCTCCTGCAAACCATGTTTGGTCAACTTATAACGGTTCGCGCCAAAGGTGTTCGTGATGATCAACTCAGCGCCTGCTTCAATATATTCACGGTGAATATCCGCTACCGCAGCGGGATTGGTCAGGTTGAGTTCATCGAAACATTTATCGAATCCGATTCCACGCGCATGGAGCATGGTTCCCATCGCGCCGTCTGCAAGCAAAGTCTTTTTATTCAAAGTTTCAAGTAGATTCATCGTTTCTCTTTCAAGGTTTTTTGATAACAGTCAATACCGCACCCTCTCGTTCGATCTTATGAACGATCTCAGCATCGGGGTATACGGTTTGGTCAAAATTATAGCGGGTTGTCACGACAATATAATCGTATGGTGCAGGAGCACGATCTCGGCTCCATGAGTATACATTCTCTGGCTCGTCGGCAAATATCGTATAAAGATTACCTGGACCCTCGACCCAGATCAACGAGCCTGAAGGCGCATTTTCATTAAGATATTCAGCTGCCGCACGATAAGACGTCAACCAATAATCGGTCTCGAAACGTCCCTGAACATGACCAACCCCGCCAACAAATACGTTGTAATACATGTATTGATAGGGATGTAAACTGACTAGTGCAACTAATCCTGACAACAGAGAGAGTCCAATTACTACGATCTGCCATTGAATCTTCTTGATATGTTCGAAGAATACTCCTGCCAAGAGGAAAACTGGTGGTAACACAAACAAGACCTGACGAAAATTATCATACAGGGAAAAACGCATCAGAATGAACAAAGAAGTTGGGAGGAAAAACCAGATCAGACAAAGTAACAGCAAATCCCTCTTCTGAACAAAGCTTCTAAGGGCAAAAATCAACCCAATAAACGCCAAAGCCCAGATCGGTTCGGTCAATTGAATCGCGAACAAAAATGGCAGGTAGGAATAAGGCAGGTCGGTTGCAAGATATTTTTCGCCGTTGAACAGCACTTCTCCAAACCAGGGATATGAGGACATTTCTACAAAACTATTATAAAAACGCAATATGGGATTCATCCACAGGTATGGCCAAGTCAAGTAGGTGGTAATCATTGCGATGACAGCATACATTGCAAGTGCTGGCAATGAACGCTGACCTATCATGCGAAGTCCATAAACAGCAATTATCATCCCTGCAAATGGTCCCAGGATGCGGGTGGAGGTAGTAAATCCAAGCAAAAGAGCGGGAAGCATAACCGTAGCAAGAATCTTGATAAGGTTAGGTTGAATTCGATACCAGAAAATCAAAAGTATTGCTGTGAGAACAATGATGTAAAAAGAACGCAGTTTTAAGAATAGCAAAAAATACCGTTGAATATAGACTTCCGCTGCCACCTGATCCAGTTTCGTAGCAATATAAGTGATGATGTTCGTATCGCCCGCCTGAGCGGAGAGGACCAGATTCGAGATGTATCCATAAATATCTTCAGTGAAGAAAAACAAGGAGGAAATAGAAACTACCCATAGTCCGGTTAGAAGCGTAAGGTTTCGCTTGGCAACAGACTCTACGGGAGCAAACGGAATCCTTCTGACTGAATCTAACATATTAAATCCTAATGCCAAGCTAATCGTAAACAATGCAAGGAAAGGCGTGTCTTTAGGGTTGATAAAAGCATGTCCCCATAAAAGTGGTTGTGTAGCATATAAAAGAACCGCCCCCAACGCTGGAGTTTGGCTCAACCAACGTCGGGCAATCGAATAAAAAGCGATAAGCCCAGCAAACCACGTGAGAAAATAAATCAGATGACGCAGATCAGAGGGGTGAACCAGCAGGAAAGCACTTAGAAATTGTGTACCTACTGCAACAAATGATACAAAGAACGGACCATAATAACCCAAATTTTGAGGATCTACTTCAACTAATCCCATTTGGGGCCAAGTTACATACGCCTTCATCGAAAGCTCTGCATATTTTTGGAGCGAGCGGTCATCCCAACTTTCGCCGTATTGATCGAATGTAAGCAAGCCTGCCAAGAAAATGCAAGCAAAGATGATAACTGGAAAATAGCGCTTCATTGCCTACCCCGCAAGTTTCGCCAGCCATTGGTTCGCTGTGGCGCTGAAAGCGGATGGTTCCTTATTATTTCGTGTGACATACATTAGCCAAAGGACAACCATTGGCGCGATAAGGCGACCATATGACCAGGGGAAGAAGTCGAAGGAGGGCAGCATAAATTCGAGAAAATAGGTGGTGAAGAAGATCATCCAATGCGTTGGAGATTCGATGCGTTTCAGCATGAGCAGAAAAGCAAGTGAGACGAACATACCATGATGATCCCAAACAATGGGCGAGCCGAGGGTCATGAATACAAATAAAGCGGGTGCAGCATTGAGAAGTCGATTCTCCTTGGAGAAAGATTGAGCAAGGATATTTTGCGCCATCGTATAGAGCGTTGCAGCAAGCAAAAGAATTTTTGCTCCAAGCGCCATGATACGAGTCGTTTCAATCTGAATGCCGAAGAAGGGATTGAGAAAGCGCAAAAAAGAGTCAAAAGAGGTGTCGTGGAAGTTGGTATCAGGCAGTTGAGTAAGCAAAAAAGCATTGTTGACATACTGATAGTAAACGTCAACGCCATTGATGGCAATCGGAAAAAGTCCAATGACAAGAAAACTAATTGCAAACCAGAACATCCAACGCCAGTTAAATTCGAGCAGGAAAGCAAGCACAAGAACAGCCGGGGACGTCTTGAGATGGACAGCAAGAGCCAGAGTTAGTGCCGAAATGAAAGTATTTTTAGGATAAGTCAGCATTCCAAGCAGGATCAAGTCCATTGTCAACAAATTGACTTGTATAAACCCCAGAGTTCTCATCAAGGGAGTATTTATGAGGAGAAAAAGAACTGAAATGACAATGGAAAGGTATTTGGAAAAGCCATATCGTTCAAGGATACGGATGAGCAAAAAATAGAATAGCCCAAGCGCAAAAATGTTAACGGTCCAGAGAACGATCATCACACCTTGGTCACCCAGGGAAACGATAAATTGAAGAAGGGTTGCCCAAAGAGGAAGATACAGATACGTATCTGGAAGAGGTTGTCCATTGGACAGAGCGGTGGCGGCTTCAAGATAGTAGTGATAATCACCGTAGCGGAAGCGCTCGCGCAAAATTTGTAGGTAGATAAACATGACGAGAAAGAATCCCGCTGTGAGCCAGAGATTGTCTTTGTTTATCTTTCCATAGGACAATAAATACATCAACACACCTGCCAGCATCCATGTCATGGATGTGGAAGCCAGAGTCACAGCAAGATTGGAAAGCGGCCATTCCTGAATGAAGAGGTTGATGCCATCCATGCCGTTGCGGAGATAGATGGCTGTCAGCTGGATAACAGCAAGCAGTGTTGCGACCAACCAGACTATCAGAGCGATGCGAAAATATCGTTTCATGCGGGTATTCTATCGAAGTCCTTACTTACAGAGACCTTCTGGTCCGAGTTTTTTGATGAAGGTAAAAACCGCATCATCCAAACCGACAGAGTGAACAAGTTCTGACTGTTTGCAGCGTCCCTCGTTCACATTCTTACGAGTCAGAATGAGGACGTAATCATAATTCCCTTCGCGATCATAATCTGTTTCTTCA
>JAHDWC010000045.1 GCA_023382575.1 Anaerolineales bacterium | reverse complement strand
AGATTTATAGTCTCCGACGCATCCTACGGAGTCTTGAGTGGCATGATAGATGCACGCTCATAATACACGATAATAACGCCTTTCGAGGTGACTTTGCTTTCCGTCACTTTGAAGGCTAGCGGAATCGTGCCGTCGGCAAACAATCGCTTTCCACTGCCCAATGTGATTGGATATATCATCAGCCAGAACGCATCGACCAGGTCATGTTTGATAAGTGTCTGAATGAGATGCGCACTTCCCCAAACATGCAAATCTGGACCTTGCTGTTGCTTGATTGCGGCGACTTTTTCTGCAATATCTCCGTTTAAAAACACAGATGGTTTCCATCCGTGAACGGTTATGGTATTTGAGGCGACGTACTTAGTCGCCGTGTTGACGCCAACCCATATATCCGCATGTTGCGGCCAGTACGGTGCCCAAATGTCAAAGGTTTTGCGCCCTAACAACAGGTCGAACGGCATGTTCATTTGCTTTCTTAGTGCCGTTCCAAGAATTTCATCGGAATATGGCGCTATCCACCCCCCATGCGCGAAGTTGCCGCTGGTATCTTCGTCCGGACCACCTGGGGCTTGAATGACGCCGTCAAGGGAAATATGTTCAAGCACAATAATTTTTCTCATAGTATTTCTCCTTTGCAAGATTGTAGAACATATATTCTATTCGGTCAAGGAGAAATAAACTCACCCCGCTTATTATGAAATCAGGCTCCATCGATCGAGTTTTTGCGTGGAGTAAGAAAGGCTAATACCGCCGCCGCTACGAATAGCACCAAGACGTCTCCATAGAGATGTCCCACATTGTTCATGTTTTCAAATGATTGCACAGCCATAATTCCGCCATGGACTATGCTGGACCATACGGTAAACCAGATGAGGCTAAGATTTTTGAGTGGGTCACGAGCAGCGAGGATCAGAAATACTCCAAGCGTAGCGTAAATGCCAATAATCATCTCCAGATAGTAGGATCGCCCTGCATCGTGCCAGGCCCATCCGGAAGGCCAAATTTGGGTTAGAGGCCAGAAGCCGAGAAGCGCAAACAGCCCAATAGCCCACAGCGCAATGCGTAGATACTTAATCCGATTGGATAGGTTCATGTTTCTCTCCTTTGGCAGAATATGAAAGCAGCTTCCTACGTTGTCATATTTGGATAACCAGCTAGTATGATCATGTTCCACCCAATGAGTTGCGAAAAATGGAAGTGGCACTGAACTTTTCGATAAATTTTCAGGCTAGATGTATTTTTCCATTCGAATGTCCTGCCACATTTTATCCTGCCAATAGGTAAAATCATTAATTCTACCTATTTCCATATACCCCAGTTTTCGATACAACTTGATGGCATTTATGTTGAATTCAAAGACGCCTAATTCGATACGCTTCAATCCTTGACGTTTTATCTGCGTTTCCAGATATTGCATGGCTTGATAGCCAATGCCTTTGCCGCGTCCAATCGCTTCACCAATGGTGATGCCGATCCATGCCGTCCCTGCTTCTTTTTTGAAAAGGTGACCTGGGTCAACCTGGTAACTGACTTCTCCAATCAATTGTCCTTCAAGGTAAATAAGATATATTTGATTGTTATCGAGGCGTTGCTTTAGATCGTCCAGGGTGACGACATGCCGCTTTTCAAGTTCGTCTTTATTTAGATTAGGTCGGGAGAATGGAATAAGGCTGGCATCATTTTCCCAGCGGTTAAAGGCTTCCGCAATTTCAGGTGTAGGCTTAATTAGTTTTGTGAAATGAATTTTCAACACGTTCTCCATTTGCTCTGTAAAAATTGCCCGGGGATTAGGAACTGCCAAACCAGAAGGCTTTAAAGGATGCAAGCCATATTGTTTTTATGGCTTATCCCTGCCAACAAATCTCCCATTTCCCAAAAGAAACTGAATCGCTTTACTCACGTTTCTGTCAACAGATTCTTCAGTCTTGAGACGACTCAAATATCTGTTGATTTCTAATCGCAAAGAGGGTCGAATGGATTCAAATACTTTCTTTGCGCTCTTATTTTTCACAAATGCCTGTTCAAGTTTTGGATGAATGGGATAAGTTCGCTGGACGGGGTCATATATGATTTCAAAATCAGCTACGTCACCAACATCTTTTGCGGCGGCCTTTCTCATGGGGGTATTGAGATACAACCGCCAGGCGCCTTTCCACTTTACAAGCGTTTGAATAAACTCATGTCCATCTATCTTCATTCGAATGGGGATTTTTCCTTTGCTTTTACCAGCCTGGATAAAGACTTCATTTAGTACACTTTCCGGCAGAAAGACAAAGGGATTTATCCCAATGATTTCGATTTTTGCTCTGAATTTAATCATCTTCATATCTTTATTGTTGAGATCCTGTTAGTCTATTGACTCTGTGAAGCAAAGCGGGGATGGGGGCAATTCTTTATGGCAGTTCTTGGTTTTCTGCCTGATATACAGCATCACCAATTCTACTTAATATTCGATAAGTTACCTCCTTGGATTTTCCGAGGGGCTTGAAACGGCTCGATGACGGATATGTGGCATAACTCTCAATAGCGATCTGGGTTTGATGGTTTTGCAAGGGAGTTATGACAATATAAATATGGATACTCCCAGAGAATGCAATACCTATTATCAAATGATAATTGGCATGAATAAGCCCTAATTGCTTATCGTAACTCTCTACCTCAGCATCAATATCTCGAAGGGCATCTTGGCAAAATGAAAATATCCTGTCCGCATTTTGGGAATACATTTTGGTTTCTTGATATATATCTGTTGTCATAATTAATACTTTTTCGTGGACAGCGCCACAACTTGCGGACCAAGCCCTCGCAGAGGATTATCCCGAGCGAAGCGATTGGGATCGCAAAGCACTTACCCAGTGCGCGGACCTCGGTCAAGCTGTCCACACACTGGGGCTTTGTTAGATATCTTGTATTGTACTGCCTACGAACGTTTCTTTTTTGCAGATTTCTTTCCATTCAGATTAAGCGTGCCTGACTCATCACGATGTGTCCCAGTCGTTTGTCTCACTGTGAATTCCGGTCCATGTAAGATAACATGAGCGATGGCTCTGGCGTGCCCGGTGCCTAAGCCATAATCAGCCTTAAGCCATTCAATAATTTCCTTATGTGTCGTTAAGTTCTTTTTCTTTGCTTCGGCAACAAACTCTTTGGGGGCTTTTCCTGTGATCTCTTCCACTTTATCTAAATAGGCTTGAAATGACATAGTTTTCTCCTGACTATTATTTGGTTGTTAAGGATTCTTCGATGATTTTTGTAGATTTACCTTGGCGGAATGCCAAGCCATTACCATAAGCCAAAGTCCAGAACTTAACCAGAATAGACGGTTGGCCCACCCCACGGGAATTCTTGGATTGAGCTCGCAGCTGTGGGAAAATGCATGGAAATACATTCTCATATTAATCATGAAACTAATCCATGGCATCTGACCTTCCCCAATGACCAGACGCCTAATTTGAACCCAGGCAGGAGTACGCGCTATGTTTAAGCTGATAAGCGCTGCTGCAATTGCCATTCCAGGAGCGCCGAAAAAAAATACAAATTGATGAAGCGGGTGCTCTACGTTAAAAATGCCGCCCAAAAAGAATCCTCCCGCAGCAAGGACTAGAAAAAATAACCCAATCTTGCCCCAAAGTGTTTCCACTTCGGAACGGATTGCTATAAGAACGGCGCCAGCGCTGACTGCGAACAGGAAAAAGACCAGGGTCTGTATCCAGCCAAACTTTCCAATTGCGTACTCGCTGACCATGCTCGAAGCAGTATGGATATCTGGTCTCAGAATGTGCAAAGCGGTCAGCAATAACAGGGAAATTGCAACAGATTTAAACGCCAAATGCCTCATCAAACTTGTAGATATTAACTTGCCCATATCGATCTCCTCTCGGTTTTAGGAATTGATGATGGGCATCATATCTGGGGATATAAAGTCTGTATTGTACAAAAACGACAGCCGCTCGGGTCTGTTCTTATCCGTGATCTGTGCAGGTGTCAGCCCGATAAAGCGCTTCAAAGATCGGATGAGATGTGATTGATCGAAATAGCCTGCCTGATAAACAGCCTCGGAGATGGGTATGCCCTGCTTTATGAGTTTCGTCGCATATCTGGCGCGTTCGATTTGTTGAGTGGCAGTGCTGGTTAATCCGGTCACTTTTGTCAGACGCCGTTGCACAGTCCGCAATGTCATCTCGATAGGCTGTCCTTTGAAAAAGGCACTCACAATTGGGTCGCGGACTAACAACCCAGCCTGCATCAGCCAGTCGATAAATGTATCTGCATTCTCATAGTTTGGGAATTGCCATGCGGCGCTGTCGAGCCAAAAGGAGGTACCAGATGCCTCCGGCAGGTTCAGGTCATTGCGATCCATGAGTGACTGTATTGGCAGCTTGGGCATAAATACGCCAGCCTTGAATTGAATCCCCACAAACTCTGCGTCAGCTGGGCAGTATGCAGACGAGGCTGCGGTTTCCGGTCCTCGTACCGTCAGAGTTGTTTTTCCTCTGTACTTCGTTAACACCATTCCCCAATGACTGTCTGCCATGGAAAGGAATGTTCCGCCATGCTCACTATGACTTCGCCAAACCCTTTCGATAAAAGGCGAGTCAGATTGTCTTTCATCGCATATTAAATCCATATTGTCGACTCTCTACCAGGTAAAAGCTTGAAACAATCGATCTTTTCGTTAATAAACTACATCTTTGAATCCATATATTTAATTGCCCGATGCTGACGTAACTTTAATGACATTTTATCACCGGAGTCCGGGACAATTCACCTGATTGCTTTTGCAAATAGGCGCAGAAAGTTCGCTTCCATATCCCGGACTCGGCTGAATTTGCTTTGATGATGTCCTGTCGAAATTGAGGGCTTGATACGTTAGTTACCCGCACAATTCGATCTTTTTCAGGTTTCGATGGATTTGGCTTGACCGGTTTCTGCCCGGTGGATGTGATTGGAGATCAGGGAGATAAGCCTGCCCCACAGCGGACGGGGCAGATTGTGTCCCATGCCTTCAATGATGACCAACTCAGAGCCGGGGACAGCGGCTGCGATGGCTTTACTGCCGCTGACGTCACACATGCGGTCGCTATCACCGTGGATGACCAACGTGGGCAGTTGCAAATTACGGAGGCGAGGGGTACGGTCTCCAGAAGCGATCACAGCGACAGCTTGACGTATGATACTCAGCGGGTCGTTTGAACGATCATAAGCGAGACCTGCCCGTTCGCGGACTTCTGCCTCATCAAGCGGATAGGCGGGAGAGCCAACCACGCGGAAGTTTCTCACGGCTTGTTCCATGGCTTCTTCGCGGTTCTGGGGCGGTGGACCGGCTAGCCGTTGAAAGGTATCGGGGGCAGGCTGGCCGACCGTTGGGTCGCCTGTGGTGGACATGATGCACGTCATCGAGCGGACTCGTTCGGGATATTCGCTGGCAACCATTTGCGAGATGAAGCCGCCCATGGATGCGCCAACGAAATGAGCACTCTTGATCCCAAGCGCATCGAGCAAGCCGACGGTGTCAGCGGCCATATCGGAGAGATTGTAAGAGACGGTGGAAAGATCGCCAGCGAGGGCGGCGGTGAAATCTGGCACGGGCGCATGGTGCATATGCGTGGACAGCCCTGCATCACGGTTATCGAAGCGGATGGGACGCAGTCCATGCGTTGCCAATTCTTCACAGAAATCTTCATGCCAGCTTAACATCTGCGCTCCGGCGCCCATCAGTAAGAGGACGGGGATATCGCCTTTCTTTCCAAATTCTTCGTAAGCCAGTTCGATCTTGGACGGGCCGATGTTGGAAACTTTTTTTAGTGCCATGGCTGATTTTCTCCTTTGGGTAAATGGATGCGACGAACCGCATTCTACAAGTTTGAATCGGAAAAAACATCCCCATTAATCTCTATTGCAAAATTTTCCCTATGCTCCTATAATGGGAAGCAACAAGGCAAAATGAAAAAGACGGCTTGCAAGCAGCAAGCCGTCTTTTTGTTTCGAAGAAGAAACCTTTATGCCGGGACGGAATCTTCCAGCGAGTTGGCGGGCGGTGCAGCCCAGTAGAAGCCGAGAATAATGATGCCGCCTACCGGAATGAGCAGTCCGAATAACCACCAGGGATTATTGCCGCTATCGCGCAGGCGGCGTGCACCGACTGCTAAAAAGGGGAGCAGGGTGGCGATGAGGAAGATGCTGCCGATGGTTTCACTTAAGTAGGTCAGGGCCGAGGTGGAGAGAAGGATAAAGAGGGCAAACCACCAAAATTCGGGGCGTGAGGCGCGACCGGTAAAGTCTGCATATTTGACGAAGCAAATGCGGATCGCTTCTTGAAAGGTCATCGTTTTGTTTTCAGAGGTCGGGACGTTCGTAGGTGTGTTCATTTTTAGCTCCTTGCCGATGCGAATGCCGGCTTCTTTGAAGATGGATTGAGCCCAACTCCATAGATTGGACTCGTCCCTATTTTCTGCGCCTTGCGCCTCGCCCGCAACTGTGGATTCCCTCAGTTTGAGCACCAGCTCCATGCGTGAGTTGACCTGCTGCTTGGCAAAGATATTTTTCAAGTGGAATTCGACGGTTCGCTCGGTGATGCCGAGGGCATGCGCGATCAGCTTATTGCTTTTACCTTCCAATAAAAGGTTGACCACATCCTGCTCGCGTTTGCTCAATGGATTACGGGGTGACATATCGATTTCCTTTCCAGACCATTTTTAAGGAATTTTGCGGGGTAACAATGCTGATTTTAGTGTTTTTAAAAGTATACCCTTTGTGTCGATTTCTCTGCGAGGCTGAGGCGCCCGCCGGGAGAGGGGTGGAGGTGCAAAAACCTCTCAGGAGAAGATTTAAAACGAGTCAGTACTTCTTTTGAAACGAGTCAGTACCTGTTTTAAAAGACTTCTAAATGTGTTTGCGAACACTTTTAGAAGTCTTTGAGAAAACATTTAGAAGTCTTGGCGGAGACATTTAGAAGTCTTTTTGCGCATAGGCACTTATCCCGAAAGAAACTTCAGCATCAAATTTAGGAAATATCAGGGCAACGCTTCAAAGGTTTCAGGATAGGTTCTCTGAAATAGACAGAGCAACTTTACGGTTAGGGCGAGGCGTTCAGGTGGGCGCTCAGGTACGCTTCGATCTCCCCCCGAGTAAAGACGTAATCCGCGGGCTTGGCATCCATGCTGTGAGAAACGCCCAAATTGCCAACCGTATCGTCATTCAAGCTGACCGTCGCCGTTTGGACGTTCACATTTGCAAACACGGTCAGAAGGATCTGCTGACTGGCGGCGATCAACGTCACATCTCCCACGCCAAAATATTCGCCTTGCAGCTCAACATCGGCATGACCTTCACTAAAGCTGACGTTTACGACTATGACCTTCTCACTGATCCACCCGTTGCGACTATCGCTAAGAGCCGCCTCCAACGCCGACTTGAGGTTTACAGCTACTTCGGGAGCAGGTGCCGCGTCTGAAAGTGTCGGCGCGAGGATGTACGTCTCCGGCAGGATGATGACACTGTCTGTCGGAAGAATCGTTTCGTTGTGATCGACAAAATAATAGTAGATGACCCCATCCGCCACTGGGACGGTGATTACCTGAGCCGGAGATGAGGTGGAAAAGGGGAGTGGCGCCAGCGTGCTGGTCGGCGGGACCTCAGTCGCTGGTGCCGGGCTTGGCAGCGCTTGCGACGTACATGCCAGCAGACTAAGAAAAAGGGGGATGAGCGCGAGTATTTTTGTCATTTTTTCTCCATCCAAGAGGGACGAAGAAAGGACTGGCACTGTTCCCGAAAATATGGGTGAAACTTGATAGGTTTATTTGAAAAAGGGACAGTCACCTACAAGGTGACTGTCCCTTAGGTAAAGTTTGTTTTGCAAAGTATCCCTTAGCGCAGCGGAGACGGGGCGAACGCTTTGTTGGGCAGCCTTTGTAATTGCGTGGTTAATTCCACGTAAGTTTACAATCTTCGAACCTTTGTAAAGAGCCATTCGTGACCACAATTTTTACATCTATATTGGATTTCAGATTTTTCATACCAAACCATTTTCACTTCACTCAGCCTAGGATCAAGGCGAAAAGAATAAGTAGGATGACCTTTTCGGAATATGCCTAGCTGGTTTTCGCTGATTTTCTCGGGAGTATGCCAGTTATTACATTTGGGGCACACTATGCTATCGATATTCTTATTAAATTGATCGAACAGGTAAAATCCTCCAATAATCAAGAGTAAACTGAGATTGAAAATAATCGCTATATAGTCTTTTATGAAATCCAACATAATGATTTGCCCTGAGAACACATTACAGATGTTTCATGTCCCCACTTCAGTATAGTAGAATCGATGGAGGACGTGTGACTGTTTCGAAAATAACGGGCGTGCCACGGTTTGCAACAAAGCCCACATAGAGGGTCGTCCTCGTGAGGGAATACCTGCTCCAGCCCGCGGACCTAATTATTGTCATCAATTAATTTCCTTGTCCGTGTTTTTAGAAACGCTCGACAGTGGAGGCATCGTTGAAATACCATATGCAACGGTCATAGCCATTAAATAAAACATTATGCTTAGAAAACCTGTTGTTTGTGAAAGAATATCAACGACAGAAGCAAAATCTAAATTGCCAATAACCCTCCAAAAAGAAACACTGTTTTGGAACGAATAAATAGCAATTATAGAAATAACATCACCTGTTATACAACTTATTAATGCCAAGATAGCACCAATAATTCCCAACAATTTGCTTTTCCCGTTTCCAAATAAACTAATAGCGAAGCCAATCAGCCCACCTACACCAATTGCCAGTAAATTTAGTTGCATTCCAAAAATAAAGGGATAGAGTGCATATACTATTGCGCCAATAATAGAAGCCAGGAAACCTGCCAGCGTCCCTTTAAGTAGTGGACTTAGTTTTCCTTGTTCGTCAAATGTTTGTAATTTTTTAGTATTCATTTTCGCCAATGTTATTTTACCTTTTGCAAAGAACCGCCCAATGGACTTGCACCAAAGCCCTCGTAGAGGGTCGTCCCCGAGCGTCAGGTGAACGCTTTGTTAGGCTGGTGTTTGATCTTCACGAGACTCTGGTTGCAATGATAGCCACTTGTGTTGCAGTTGTCCTTACTTCTGTTCCGACAACTCTAGGATTTCTAAATATGAACTCTCGTTTTTCATCAACCAAGTCATCCCAATCTGATAGCCATAATTCTATTGGTAATAAATCATCAAAAACTATTTTCCCACCAACTTTTACCAGTTCGGTAATTCTGCCATAGTTTTCTGGAGTGAGAAGGTGGCGAATACCTGTATCTATAAATAAAAGATCAAAAGGCATTTCGTTTTTCGTTACTTCAAAACAGTCGCCTTGCCGAATTTCTACATTTGGATATTTTGCGAATAATTCCTTTGTTCGAGCTGCAAGCTTTCCGTCAATTTCAGCTGAAATCAATTTTGAACTTTTCGGAAGACCATGAAGTAGCCACGCCGTTCCCACCCCTGCACCTGTGCCAAATTCACCAATCTTTCCGTTCGGATAACCTGCGGCTAATACACTTAATAATTTCCCTACTTCGGGAATACATGCAGATGGCAAACCTTTATACCCTGCTGGCCTACCTTCAGGCATAAGCGGGAACCCCAATTCTTCTGCAAGTGCGTTTGCTTGACGAACAATTTCAGGTATTTCTAATTTGTATCGTTCGAATTTTGTAGTCATAATCACCTTGTTTATTTAAGGTCAGGCAGTTCGCCCAGTGCAGCGAAGCGGAGAGGTGGGCGCGCTTTGTCGGGCAGCCTTTTTTGATCTCAAAGATTATTCTTGATCTATCTTCTATCCATCACTGACCTATACCTTTTTTCTCATAATAACTGTGTATGCATAATTCCTATCATCATTATTGAAAATGTTTTCACTTGCGATTTCCGTGCTTTCATGATCAAACTCTTTGCCACTACATAGCATTTTCTCTACTGACAATCCACAAGTTTTTGCCAATAAGACAAAATCAGCGGGTGTGTAACACCTTATCGACTGTGTTTTTCTGTTGTCTTTGTCATTTTTAGGTTCCCAAATATCTATCCAGCGACTCTTTATTGGATCATAATACGAATACTCTGTCATATCTACTGAACCAGGTATATCTTCCAGTTTATCAAGTTCTCGCTTCGTTCCCGAGGCTTGGATGGGTCCCCACGGATGATATACATCTAGTATCAGAATGCCATTTGGAGTAAGCCATTTCTCCACCTTTTCTAATAATTGCTGTTGTTCTTGATCGCTTCCAAAACCGAACGCTTCAAACATGCAAATCGTCGGGAACTGCTCATTGATATGGATTTTCAGAAAATCACCTTCCATAACTCGCAAATTCGGTCGTTCTTTTTGGATTTTGGTCATTAATTCAATGTTCTTGTGACAAAGGTCTACAGCCAAGACGGAATACCCATGATCGCAAAAACAGATTGCGATCTCGCCGGTGCCTGCTGCTAATTCTAAAATCCTTTTGTCTGTTTCACTTGCATACTTTTTTACAATATCTAATCTGCCCTTTAGGTTTTCACCGTCATACCAACTTTCGCCCCACCATTCGACAGCAGCAGTATAGAAAGATCTTATCCAGTCCGTATCGCCTTCTTCATGCTTCATTGGGAGACTCCCTTCTGAGAATTGTCCGAGTATTGGATTTTTATTATTTACACCAATTGACTTGCTGCTCGTCCTGTGTGATCTTCACGAGATACCCGCCCCGGTCCGCGGACCTCAGCCAAGATGTCCACCGCGTCCCGGTAGGAGGAAGGACAGAAGGGGGCAGATGCATATCATCCCAGCGCTATTAGGACGCTGTGTTAGGCGTCACTTGCTTGATCCGACTCAACGTGCTCTCGTATGACACCCTCTATAAATTCACGCGGCATGCCACTTTTTTCACTGATCATATCAATGGGAAGACCTCGCTCATAAAACCGCCATACCACGGCTTGCATAGTCTCACCAACCTCGATAACATGACCGTCTGGATCGTAGAACCGCATCACACGTTGTCCCCACGGCTGTTCGCGAATGGAATGAATAAACTCAATCTCAGCCTCATTCAAACGCTGATAGATCGGTTCGAGATCATCGGACTCGAAGTATAACTCTCCCCAGTGTGCTTTCTGAGTAACTGGGAACTGTGACTCCTCGCCCAGCAAAGACTGGAAGTGTGATTTGAGGTGGATGGAAAACCCCTCAAAGGGCACATTCGGTCCGAAATCGAACTTGACCTTTTGACCGAGAAGCTGTTCATAAAAGTGTCGTGACCGTGCCATGTCATTGACGACGATCAGAGGACCATCGAATTTCAACATATCTTTTTCCTCTTCGATGTTCGGTGGACTGCTGGAGATATCTCCAGCTTATATTCGAGGCAAAAACCGTCAGTGCACATTTTGTTGGGTGGCGTTTTTATGAAGAGGGCGTGGCTGCTAGAAGCGCGAAAACTGTAACTATCATTCCGATGAAGGTCATACCGATAATGATCGACCAAAAGACCATGACATCTACTATTTCTAACTGCTTTGAATGTTGCCAGCCTTGAACAAACGAGGTAATCCAACTATGCTTTCCGATTGGAATATTGACCTTTGCTCCTGCTTTAGATAATTGGCGAGAAACGTATATTTGACAAACGAGGCTAATAAGCCCTAAAGCAATAGTGATGCAGAATGCTGGTACAAGTACATTGGAACCCATTTGTATTTTCCTTTGAATTTTTTATGATTTTGATGAACCTTTTCTGGTAGGCAGTGTTTCCATTGGAGGTTTAGCAAACTGGGAAATGATAAGGTGTAGAAAATTGTTGAGGAAGCCGCCAGACTCCTCAGTGTCGGATGAACGCTTTGTTGGGCGGTTTTACGAATATGCTTCTAATCATCCGAAAACAATTCCAATAGATTAAGAACGCTGGAGATTTCAATTGGGTTTTGTGCTATCTCTACGACTTTCATTATTTTTTCTGCTGTTAATATCCCTACATTTGCCGCTTCTAAAGCCGTAAAAACTTTTAGTCCTTCCCCGCATTTTTGATAATTTGATGCGGCGATATTGCGCAATGATACCTTATCCTGCTGATTCAGATTTTTACTTTGAGTTTGTATAGCCGCTATTAATTCAGGAATACCCCAAACAATAAAATCAAATTTTTGCGTTCGGCTCAACACCGTTATTTGTTTTTTGATTAAAAAAGACGTGTCTTCTACATTTTGAATGGTTGGCAGGAAAATGCTGAATTTTCCAGTTAGTCTATTTGCCGCATGTGAGATGAAAGTTAATCTGTAATTGGTTAAATGCAGTTTCCCACCGATTGCTTCCTTCCCTTTCATTCCAACAGTCCACATCAACTTATCGAAGGCAAATTTACTTAAACCATATTCGTCAATGGTGATGACCACATTGGCAGCTTTGCTTAAGATAAGTTTCTCGCCGGGTAACAAGTCATTTTGCTCGAACTCCATTCTTGATTCTCCTTGTTTTAGGTTTTGAGTCGCCTTATCTCATGATGACCCCGACGGTTTGCGAGCCCTTCCCCAAGCCCACTGGGCTTGGGGAAGGGATGAGAGAGAGCTAGAACCCTTCTGCCACGTATTCGCCCCAAACGCCACGCAGGGTGTTACAAATCTCGCCGAGGGTCATGTCATGTTCCACGCATTCAATGAAGAGCGGCATCAAATTCTCGGTACCTTTGGCGGCGTTGACCAAGCGTCCGCGCAATTGCTCCACTTTGGCTTGATCTCTATTCGCGCGTAACATCTTCAACTTCTCACGTTGTCCCAACTCAATCGACGTATCCACTTTGAGGCGTTCCAGCGTCAGGGTTTCGTCCACGGCAAATTGGTTGACGCCCACGATGACCTGTTCCTTCTTTTCGATGGCTTGCTGGGCGGCGTAAGCGGCGTTTTGAATTTCGTTCTGCATATAGCCGCGCTCGATGGCTTGCATCGCTCCGCCCATCTCGTCGATCTTGGCGATATAGTCCTCGGCGCCCTTTTCGATCTCATCGGTCATGTACTCGATCAGATATGAACCCGCCAGCGGATCGATGGAGTCTGCCACGCCGGATTCATGGGCAATGATCTGTTGGGTGCGCAGCGCCACACGGACCGATTTCTCGGTCGGTAACCAGAGAGCTTCGTCCATGCTGTTGGTGTGCAAAGACTGCGTCCCACCGAGTACGGCAGACAGCGCCTGAATGGTCACACGTACCACGTTGTTTTCAGGTTGCTGGGCGGTGAGCGTCGAACCAGCCGTCTGCGTATGGAAGCGCAACTGCCAACTGGCGGGTTTCTGCGCCTTGAAACGTTCCCGCATGATCTTTGCCCATAAGCGCCGCGCCGCGCGGAACTTCGCCACTTCTTCGAGGAAGTTATTATGTGCATTGAAGAAGAACGAAAGCTGCGGCGCGAAATCGTCCACGCTCAAGCCAGCCTTCAAAGATGCCTCTACATATGCAATCGCATTCGAGAGCGTGAACGCCACTTCCTGCACGGCGGTCGAGCCGGCTTCGCGGATGTGATAGCCGGAGATGGAGATCGTGTTCCAGAATGGAACTTCCTTCGAGCAGAACGAGAAGATATCAGTGATGAGGCGCATCGAAGGCTGTGGCGGGAAGATATACGTCCCACGCGCCACATATTCCTTCAAGATGTCATTCTGGATCGTGCCGCGCAATCCCTTCATGTCCGCGCCCTGACGTTTTGCCACCGCGATATACATCGCCAGCAAGACACCCGCCGGCGCATTGATGGTCATCGACGTGGAAACTTTATCCAACGGGATTTGGTCGAACAACTGCTCCATGTCTTTGATGGAAGAGATCGAAACGCCCACCTTGCCCACTTCGCCTTGTGCAATCGGGTCGTCCGCATCGTAGCCGATCTGCGTCGGCAGGTCGAACGCCACGCTCAAGCCGGTCTGTCCCTGCCCAAGCAGATAACGATAGCGCTTGTTCGATTCTTCTGCTGTGGAAAAGCCTGCATATTGGCGCATCGTCCAGAAGCGCGAGCGATACATGGTCGGTTGCACGCCGCGAGTGTAGGGATATTCTCCCGGGAAGCCAAGTTTCTCTTCATATCCCGGAGCTTCATCTTGAGGCAGCGCCACGCGCGGGATCTCAACCCCAGCGCTCGTCTCAAAGCGTTCCTTGCGTTCCTTGAATTTATCCAACGATTTCTTGAGTGTGCCTTCCTGCCACTTTTTGAATTGTTCTTTGATGGTCATGTTAAATTCCTTTTTTCCTTCTTTACGACATTAGGTCGTTTCACTTTCGTAATACCGATGCAAAAACCAGACCGATACCGCGCCCAGCAGATGCCAGAGAGCATGTCCCTGCAAAAGACTGTCTTCAAAACAGACGAGGCGTGTATGATCCAATATCCATATTATATAGGCGAGTGTCAGCAAGCCGACGCCGAGATGGATATGTTTTGTAACCATCCGCGGTTGGGTTTGCCTGCGATATGACGCCTCGAAGATCAAGGCGACGATCAGCACCAGGGCGAAGACATAGCGGCGCGTTTCAGGGACAGCGATCTGTAGCCATGTCAAGCCGAGGTTGATGACTAAATAGATGAAGAGTGTCTGGCGCGGCTGAAGGTTGTAGATCCGCTCCCAGGCGTAGACCAGCATAAAAGCCGCCAGCAGGAACATGCCCAACACATCGGTGAACTGCCCAATGAAGGTCAACGAAGCGTGATAGAACCCGCTTCCCAGCCCGATGATGACGACGGACATCCCCAACAAAATGGAATACAAGACGGTCAATCTCTGCCCGTCTCTTTGCTTGTATGCCAGCATCAACACACCGCTGAGGACGAATCCCAGCGAAGAGATGGTATTGGATATTTGTCGGATCGCGTTGTTGGAATTTGTCGCCTCGCAAAAACATCCCCGTGCAAGGCAGGTAGCAGGCTGCCAGCCCTTCCAGGTATTCGCCGAAAGGCTCATGAGCCAGACAACCATGAGCGCGGAGGTGACGACACCTGCAAGGAGGAACAGCGTATATCTAAGCATAAAGTACGCCCTGAGGTTCCAAGTATAAGACCTTCCCATCGATTTCGGAATTGGATGAATATAGGATGATTAACAGACAAAAGTCACATGCCGAAATCGGATGAAAATGCTAAACTTTTTGCATAAGCAGACCCTGAAGGTTTCATTTATGTAAAGGGTTTCTCGTCACATGGGTGACGAGGAGGGCAGGGAAACCTTTAGGGTCCCTTTTTATTAAGGAGAGAATATTCATCATGGGTAACAAAACCTTCTTGTATGTTGGCGCGGGGATTCTACTCCTCATTGGCTTGTGTCTTTTCGGATACGGAATTTTGAACATCATCGGTTCCACCTCTGCGCAGGGCAGCGCCTCATGGCTCGGATTTGGAATTGGTTTCGCCATCGTGGGCGGTATCTTCATCGGCGGCGGCATCCTGCTCATTTTGCGCGGACAGGCCAAGGGTCAAGCCGGCGGCGACAATATTACCTACAAAATCGATCTGCCCGGCGAGACGAAAGTCGAACAGATGAAGTGTCGCAATTGCGGCGGCAGTCTCAAAGCGGATAACGTCAAGATGATTGCAGGTGCGCCGACGGTGGAATGTCCGTTCTGCGGCACGGCGTATCAATTGACAGAAGAACCCAAATGGTAGGCAAGGGTTCGATTGGAGATTTCATGGCGAGAAGATTTCTCATCGGTTTGGTGATCGTTGCGCTTGCGCTGGGGATGGTCACACATGTTTTTGCACAAGACCTCCCATATCTTTTTTCGGTTGATAAAACGGTTGTGCATGTCTATTGGAATTCGGACGGCACAATGGATGTGGAGTACACCTGGGTCTTTACCAATCTGCCCAATTCGCATCCCATCGACTTTGTGGATGTGGGCACACCCAATTTCTCATTTTCCACTTCTGAGGTTGTCGCAGATGTGGATGGGGTTCCGGTCAGAGTTTCGAGCTCTGACTACGCCGGAAGCGGCACGGGCATTGCAATTGTGATGGGAGATAAAACCATCCCCGCCAGCGGCAAAGGGACAGTGCATATTTTTATTCCCGGCATTGAAAATGTTCTATATCCCGATTCAGAAGATGAGACGTATGCCAGTGCCACCTTTGCGCCGACTTGGTTCGGCTCACAGTATGTGACTGGCGAGACGGATTACACCGTGGTCTATCATCTGCCGCCCGGTGTACAGACGGAAGAACCACGCTGGCACAGCGCCCCTGGTAACTTCCCATCTGAGCCGCAGACTGGCTTCGATGACAATGGCAACATCACCTACACCTGGTATTCGCCCAATGCGGATTCATCCAGCTATTATGGCTTTGGCGCCTCGTTCCCGCGGACGTATGTCCCAGCGGAGGCGATTTACGTACCACCGCCTGCGCCGTTGATCGACGAAGATACTTTGGGGATGATCCTCTTCTTCTGTTGTTTTGGTTTCATATTTCTCGGCGTTCCCTCGTTGACGGCCATCGGTAACCGCAGACGTAAACTTCAATACCTGCCGCCGAAGATTTCCATCGAAGGACATGGCATCAAACGTGGTCTGACGGCCGTCGAAGCGGCGCTTTTACTGGAACAGCCGCTCGACAAAGTGATGACCATGATCCTCTTCGGCTTGCTGAAAAAGAACCTTGCCAGTGTGGTCACACGTGATCCGCTGGAGATTCAAGCAAGTGAGCCCTTGCCGGAAAAACTTCATGGATATGAAAAAGATTTCCTGAGCGCATTCAAGGAGAAGCCGGGCAAGGAACGTCAGAAAGCCTTGCAGGATATGATGGTGCGTTTGGTGAAGACAGTCTCTGAAAAATTAAAGGGCTTCAGCCGCCGGGAAACTGTTGATTATTACAAGTCCATCACCGAGAAGGCTTGGGCGATGGTCGAAGGGGCGGACACGCCCGAAGTTAAAAGTCAGAAATTCGACGAAGCGCTCGAATGGACCATGCTGGACAAAGATTATGATGACCGTACGCGCCGCGTCTTTCGCGGACCGGTATTTGTCCCGACTTGGTGGGGACGTTACGACCCGACATTTCGTCCCGCTTCGACCGGAACCTCAACTCCTTCGATGAATCTGCCTACATCCACACCGACGCCGTCTACGGCGCTACCCGGCGCGGACTTCGCCGCCCAAATGGTGACGGGTGTGCAAACCTTCTCGCAAAAAGTGGTGGGCAATATCAATACCTTTACCGAACGAGTCACGAACACCACCAATCCGGTGCCGAAGACCACTTCTTCCGGTTCACGCGGCGGACGAAGCGGTGGTGGATGCGCGTGCGCTTGTGCCTGTGCGGGCTGCGCCTGCGCTTGTGCGGGCGGCGGAAGATAGTCTTATAGCTTAAATCAGAGGCGCGATGACTTTATTGGATACCTTCAAAGCGTTGGTTAAACCAGCTCCCACGGTTACTGGACCTTCGTCCGGGCTTTATCATTACGTCCGTCAGACCGAACACGAAAAATCGCGCATTCACCTGCGTGTGGAGGAGGATGGTCATGGCACGTTGATCGTCAATGCCAATAGTGTCATGCATCTTAATCCAACGGCAACCTTGCTGGCTTGGTTGACCCTGGAAGGAAAGACCAAAGAAGAACGCATCTCGGCGCTGACGTCACGGTACTCGGTTGCGAAAAAACAAGCGGAAACAGACCTTGCTTCTTTTGAATTTCAATTCGACGAACTTCTTCGTCCTGATGGCGCTTGTCCTGTTCACGAACTTGAGTTGGATACCACCATGCCGTTCAGTTCGCGCCCGTCCGCGCCCTATCGCATGGATTTGGCGCTGACCTATCGCTGCAACAACGATTGTGCCCATTGCTACAACGCCCGCGAACGGAACTTCCCCGAACTTTTCACGGAGGAGTGGAAGCGCATCATCGACGGACTTTGGGCTTTGGGTGTACCCCATATTGTTTTTACTGGTGGTGAAGCGACGTTGCGCCACGACCTTCCCGAACTCATTCAGCACGCCGAATCCAATGGGCAGATCACCGGGCTGAACACCAATGCCCGCCGCCTGATGGATATGAATTACGTCAAAAAATTAGTGGATGCCGGACTCGATCATGTACAGATCACAGTTGAATCCTGTGTGCCGGAAATCCACGACGAAATGATGTGCGCCAAAGGTGCCTTCCGCCAGACAATTGCGGGACTGAACAATGTCCTCAAGACGCGGCTGTATGTGATGACCAACACCACCATGCTGCGCACGAACGTTCATACTATTCCTGCCACGCTCGATTTTCTCGCGGACTTGGGCGTCCCGACCATTGGCTTGAACGCGCTCATCTACTCCGGGCAGGGACTCACCGTTGGCACCGGTTTGGATGAAAGCGAACTGCAACCGATTCTCGATACCGCCGTCCAGAAGACCGCTGCACACGGACAAAAACTTATCTGGTACACGCCCACGCAATACTGCAAATTCGATCCGACCGCCAGTAATCTTGGCGTAAAAGGCTGTACCGCTTCGTTATACAGCATGTGCATCGAGTCGAATGGCAATGTCTTGCCGTGCCAATCCTACTATCATCCGCTCGGAAACTTCCTGAACGACTCATGGGATTCGATCTGGAATCATAAATTATCTGTCCAGTTGCGTGAGCGGCAAAACCTGCCCTTTAAATGTGAGACTTGTCCCGTCGTGGCGGAATGCGGCGGAGGTTGTCCGTTGCAATTTGAGAATCATCGCCTTGAAAATGGAGTCGGCTTACCTGTGCTAAACTAAAGTATCTCATTACTTTAGGATTAATCACATGGAAATCTGTTACTTGATTGCGTTCCCCGATTCGGCGGAGGGTAAAGTTCCACCGCCCGAACAGTTCACGGGTCTGAAAGATGCGCCCTACTTCAAACCCGTGGATATTGACCTTGTTACCCTTGGCGAGGAGACGGTTATCGTCGAAGGATATGCCGTGGCGGTGACCCGCCAGCGTTACGACGACCAGGTGCAAATGGTCGAATGTCATTATGACCTTGACGACCCGTTCGATGCCTCTGTGCTCAAGGACCGTTTGAAGATTCATAATGCCTTGCAAAGCCGCTACATTCCAGAAACGTATCGTCAGAATGGAATGTATGAGGAATACAGCATTTTGCTGGTACAGCACGCCAAGCCAGCACCGGATAAATGGCTGGAAAAGAATGCCACATCCATCTCGGCTTTTATCCGCTCGCAGCGCGACACGTTCGACAAGGCCGAGATCGAAGAGATCTTGCAGGCGCGTGTCCATTACTCTGCCGCCGAAATGACCGTGGTGGACTGGGAAGGCGCAGTCATCGTCGCGCCAAATGCCGATTATCAATCTGATATTGCGTTGCTGAAGATCGGCAATTATCAGCTTTTGCGTTACCGCATGTTGGATCAGACCATCGAAGACATGCTGGACAAGATCCGCGATACATTCTTTGGGACACAAAAGCGCCCGCGCCCCACCCGCGGACTGATCCGCCAGATCGCGGAGCACAAACTCGAGATCATGCTCGACTTCGAGCGTGCCGAACAGAACATGCTTTTCATCGGCGATTGGTATACCGCCGACCTGTACGAAGCCATTCACGAACAGCTCTATCTCAAGGATTGGAAAGAAAACGTCAAGAACAAGCTCGACAACCTTGAGAACATCGTTGAAACCATCAAGGACAATTTCTCGCTCTCGTGGGAAGGTCTGATGGAACGCGCCGAACTCATCGGCTGGGTGGTTCTGTTGATTGGCTATCTCTATCTCTTCTTCGTTCAAGACCTTGCCGGTCACTAGGAGCCTGCCATGAACATCCTGCAAAAATTCTTCACAAAAACGACGCCGTTGCCTGTGGGCATCCATCACATGCAAGCCATGCAGGATGAAAAACCATATCGCATTCACTTACGTTTGCAAAAGGATGGCTCGGGGATTCTCGTCCTCAATGCCGCCACCGTCCTGCAACTCAACCCCACCGCCGCGGAGTATGCCTTTCATTTCATTAAAGGCACGACTCCCGAAGAAGCCGCAAAACAAATCTCAGACCGATATCGCGTCAATCGGAAAGCTGCACTGGACGACTTCAACCAATTTGTGGAACGGATTCATGCCCTCATTGCCACACCTGATTTGGACCCCGCTTCCTTCCTTGACCTTGAGCGGGCGCAGCCCCATTCAGCAGATGCCACCCTGCGGCTTGATTGCGCCATCACGTACCGCCTGCCCGAAGGGACGCATGCCGAATACGCTCCCGTCAAGCGCGTGGAACGCGAACTCACTACCGCAGAGTGGATGACGATCATGGATAAAGCCTGGCAGGCTGGCATTCCGCATATCATCTTCACCGGCGGCGAAGCGACCTTGCGCGAAGACCTGCCGCAATTGATCGCTCATGCCGAAAAGAACGGTCAAGTTTGCGGCTTGCTGACCGATGGCCTGAAACTGACCGAGCGGGCATATTTCGAAACCCTGCTGCAAACCGGTTTGGACCACATCATGCTCATCCTGCAACCGGATGACCCACGTTCGTGGGATGCCATCGAGATCATCGTCCCGCAGGATATTTTCCTGACCGTCCATCTGACCATCAATAAAGAAAACGTTGCCCAAGCGGAAGATATTCTCCAGCGGGTTGCCTACCTTGGCGTGGAGAATATCTCCCTCAGTGCCGCCGAAGATGCCCTCATCGATGAAATGCTTGAATTGCAAAGCATTGCTCAAGCCTTGGCGTTGAATTTACGTTGGGACCTGCCCGTGCCTTATTCCACATCCAATCCGGTTTCCATCGAAACTGTGGACGATGAGATCCCTGAAGGAGCCGGAAAGACCTGGCTGTATGTCGAGCCGGATGGTGATGTCTTGCCGGCTCAGGGCGAGCCAGACAAGGTGATGGGCAATTTGCTGCGCGATGGCTGGGATGATATCGTCCATTGAGTTGGGCAAATTGTCGGTGAAGTGAAAGGCTCGGGCAGCGAAAACAGACTCCAAGTCTGGAATGAGGCGGGGTAAAATTAAGGGATGAATGAATTGGTCCAATCCATCCGAGAACGCTACCTAGCCACATTGGATAAAATCGCCTCTGCCGCCCGGAAAGCAGGACGCCGCCCGGAAGCGGTCAAGTTGGTCGTGGTGACCAAAGCCCAGCCGTTGGAGGTGGCGCGGTCTGCCATTGAGGCGGGTGCGACTATTTTGGGGGAGAATTACGCCGAAGAAGGCGTTATGAAACTCCAATCTCTGCGCGATTTTTCTGCGGTAGAATGGCACATGATCGGTCATGTGCAAAGCCGAAAGGCCGAGCTTGTGGCTGTGAACTTTAACTTTATGCATTCCCTCGACGGTCTGAAACTTGCCAAACGGTTGGATCGTTTTGCCGGGCAGGCAGGTAGGAAACTGCCCGTCTTGCTGGAGTTCAACATAGGCGGCGAGGAAAGCAAAGGCGGCTGGGGCGCATGGGATGAGTCGCGCTGGAGCGAATTGACGGATGAGTTGGCGCAAGTGCTGGCTCTGCCAAATTTGCAGGTGCGCGGATTGATGTCCATGCCGCCGCTGGGCGAGACGGCGGAATTCTCCCGTCCATTCTTCCAGAAATTGCGGCGTTTGCAAGGGTTTCTTGCGGCGCAATTTCCGCAGGTTGAGTTTGCAGAGCTTTCGATGGGAACCAGTTCAGATTATGAGGTGGCTGTGGAGGAGGGCGCTACCTTTGTGCGCGTTGGGACGGCGATTGTGGGTCCCAGAATTTATAAGACGGAGACTGAATGAGTGTTGATTTTTTGATTTTGTTCGTGCAGGTGATTTCCCAAACGTTCATTTGGATCGTGATCGCATCTTCTTTACTTTCCTTTTTCCTTTCGCCTTATCACCCGATCCGCGAGGCGTTAGATCGGATCGTTGCGCCGTTCTTGAACCCGATCCGGAACCTGATGCCGAACACAGGCGGGTTGGATTTCAGTCCGCTGATCTTGATCCTGGCAGTGGTCCTGATCGCCCGTTTTTTGGTCATTATTATTCAATCCATGTTGTAGTGAGGTAACCCATGACAAGAAAATATGTCCTTCATGATGGTAAGCGTGGAGCCGCGTTGGGTGTGCGGGTAACACCGCGCGCGAGTCGCAATCAGATCGTTGGTGTGATGAACGATGGGACGATCAAAGTGCATATCGCCGCAAACCCAGACGATGATGAAGGAAATGCGGAATTGCTGTCTTTCCTTTCGGATGTGTTGGGGATACCGCGTTCACGGATCGAGATCGTCGCAGGGGAAGGTGGACGCGACAAATTGATTTCGATTCTGGATATGGACGTGGAGACGGTCAACCAGCGCATCATCGCTCACATGGATTAATCCGTTTAACAGAATCAAAAGGCACGGGTTTTTCACCGTGCCTTTTTGTTTTTTTATGGTTTACTGTCCTGAATTTCCGTACAACCTTCGGTAAATAATAAATATCTCGTAAATATTTCGGATGTAGTTGCGTGTTTCCTCGAAGCGCACGCTTTCAAGGAATAGGTCGGGGTCATCGCCAGCGAGTTCCTTCCATTGCAACGAGTTGCCGGGTCCGCCGTTGTAGGCGGCGAGAGCAGCATATGGATCCCCGTTGAAAAGACTGTAATTCTTGTTGAGATAATAAGTTCCGAAAAGAACACTCACGTAGGGGCGATATAAGTCCGCATCGGTATAGTTGATGGGCTTGCCGAGCTCGGAAGCCATCTGTGCACCCGTGGCGGGGACGATCTGCATTAGTCCGCGGGCGCCTGCGCTCGAACTGACAAAGCCCT
Organism: Anaerolineales bacterium; assembly: GCA_023382575.1. Lineage (GTDB taxonomy): Bacteria > Chloroflexota > Anaerolineae > Anaerolineales > Villigracilaceae > Villigracilis. The sequence continues at coordinate 876 of JAHDWC010000045.1, read as the reverse complement.
CGAAGAGACTTTCCTGCCGAATGACGCTGTAAATGAAGAGCGGGTCGAAGCCATTCTTTTGCGCTTCAGGGACGATCAGCTCGGAATAATACAAACCATAACGAATATGACTGAAATAAGCCGGCGCCATCATGGACTCGGAATGGTCATCCAACCCGGCGATGGTCAACACCTGACGCGCCGCAAAGATGGATGTGCGATACAAGCCCAAGTCCAGCAGATAGTTGGCAAGGCGATAACTGCCGACCGCATCCAGATTGGTTTCCAGTTCCGCGCGTAGATGCTCGAATTCAGTCCGCGCATTTTCATACAGACCGAGATCCCAATATTCTGTGCCGCGGATCACACGCGCATCTGCCGCGAGCGGACCGAGATTACTCAAATCGACATCATCCCCAAGATTGAAAGTCAGCCGCATCCACGCATCTGCATCGACGCGTTCTTGTGCAAGGTTGACGGTCAGGTTCGCGGAAGTCGGCGACTCAAACGGAACGCGTTCCACCAGCACATCCCGCGCACGTTCGCTGTAATACCCACCGGGATTAAGATTCTGCGCATCGCGCCAGGTCGTTGTGGCGGCAGTCGCGTCACCCAGTTTCTCCTGAGATTTGCCCATCCAGAACATGGCGCGCGAACGGTCACTGGGCGTGCTGGAAAGCGCCAGACTGCGTGTGAACGCATCCAACGCGGGTTGATAATTTCCGCGGCGATATTCCACCACACCGATCAGAAAAGAAGCGTACGTGGAAGGCTGTGCTCCCGGATATTCATTGATGACACGTGACCAGGTTTCGATGGCTTTGTCATATTGTGCATCGCGTTCGTAAATGCGCGCCGTGCTCATCAAGTAATCTGCGGCCGACGAATTGGCAGGCG
>JAHDWC010000044.1 GCA_023382575.1 Anaerolineales bacterium | reverse complement strand
CCCCTTCCTGACAAAAATGCAAATCCCATATATGGGGGTCTCCTTGTCGGTGTTGGGATGTGTTGACATGTGTTGAGATGTGTTGACATCTGTTGAGATCTGTTGAGATCTCAGCGGCTTTGAAAGCCCTGAAACTTGCATAAATGTTGATTCCACACCCCCATATGTGGGGGGTGGCAAATTTCAAAAAACCGTGCAGAGGCGACATCCTGTCGCCCAAGCCGTACACACTTTCACACGTCCATCCCCTACATGGGAGGTTGAACCTGCCTCATGGGCTCGGCTATAATCCTTCCATGTCACGCATTAAATGGCTCACGCTGTTGGGTGCCTTGCTCTTTATCATCGGGTAGGTCATCGGTCTGGCCTTGTCAGGGACAGTCGTCTGGGCAGAGTGGGAGGCGCGCTCACCCGATCTGCGGCGCGCATTTTTCTGGCTTCGAGTTTTTTCCGGTTGGACGGCTTCGCTAAAGAGAAAACTTCCCCTCCCAGAAATTCATGATAAAATCCCAACCGAAAGGATACCCAGCGAATGACAGATAACCTGTAGTCGAACCAGTTTTCAGGGCATTACCCTATTGGCATTTAACGCCGAGGCTTGCCCTCGGTTTTCTTTTTAACTACAGGAGCACGTATGCTTAGTATCCACAACCTTAATAAAAACTTCGGTATCCAACCCGTCCTCAAAAATATCAACTTCAATATCAGCGCCGGCGAGCGCATCGGTCTGATCGGCGTCAACGGCTCCGGCAAGACCACGCTCATGCGCATCCTCGCCGGATTCGAACATCCCGACTCAGGGAATGTCGCTTCGACGCGCCCCAATCTACGCGTGGGCTACCTCGCCCAGGGAATGGAATTCGACCCGCAGCAGACGCTTCACTCCGCGCTCGCATCGTCCCCGCAGGGGGGGCTGGATTCAGATTCCCAAAGCGACCCTGCCGCTGAGATCGAGTCTTTGGCATTGGCGTTATCGCAAAGCCCAAATGATGCTGCGCTTCAATCTCAATATGACTTCGCCCTTGCCCGGCTTTCGACCTTAGACCTGCACCCTGAAGAAATCCTTGCCCCGCTGGGTCTCGACCACTTCCCTGCTGAGACTCCCATCGCCCATCTCTCCGGCGGACAGAAGACCCGTCTCATGCTCGCCAAAGTTTTGTTGGATGACCCGCATCTGCTGTTGCTGGATGAACCCACCAATCACCTCGACATCGAAATGCTCGAATGGCTCGAAGATTGGCTGAACGGATTCAAAGGCGCGGCGCTGATCGTCTCGCATGACCGTACCTTTTTAGATAACACCGTGACAAAAGTGCTCGAGTTGGATTCGTCCACGCACGCCATCAAAACCTACGACGGCAATTACAGCGATTACCTCGAACAGAAATTGCTCGAATATGACAAGCAGGCGCAAGCCTATCAAGACCAGCAGGATGAGATCGCGCAGTTGAAACGCGCGGCAAAACATATCCGCAGTTTGACGGTGATGAAGAAAGGCGGCAAAGCCGATGGCGGCGATAAATTTGCGAAAGGCTTTTTCGGCAACCGCGCCACGAAAAATGTGGCCGGGAAAGCAAAGAACCTCGAAGCCCGCATCGACCATTTATTGACCGATGAAAAAGTTGACAAGCCCCAAGGCTCATGGAAGTTGAAACTGGACTTCGGTCAGCCGGAGCATCAATCGAAAGATGTGTTGGTGACGGATGCGCTCTCAATTGGCTACACGCCAGATCAACCCTTGCTAACGAATATCAACTTGTTTATTCGCGCGGGTCAACGCGTGGTATTGACCGGACCCAACGGCTCCGGCAAGACCACATTCATCCGCACCATTATTGGAAAAATCCCCGCACTGACAGGGTCCTTCCGCTTGGGCGGCGCGACCAAACTTGGCTACATGGCACAGGAACAGGAATTGCTCAACCCGGCTTTGAATTCGGTGCAAACCATTCAACGTGTTTCTGCCATCAACGAAACCGAGACGCGCAACTTCCTGCATTACTTCCTCTTCAAAGGGGATGCCGCTTTACGTCCCGTCGGAGAACTTTCCTTCGGTGAACGCGCCCGTTTACAACTGGCGTTGCTCGTAGCCCAAGGCTGTACCTTTCTGATTCTGGATGAACCCATCAACCATCTTGACATCCCCTCGCGCGAACGCTTTGAAGAAGCATTGGAAAATTTCAACGGCACGATCCTTGCAGTTGTGCATGATCGCAGCTTCATCGAGCGCTTTGCCACCGATGTGTGGCAGGCACGCGATGGAAAGATTCATAAATAGAGAGAAATAACATGATCACCTATCGACCTTACGAAGACAAAGACTGGCAAGCCATTTGCCAAATCCATGACCGGGCACGACCTGACGAACTCAAAGGCTCCTGCGACCCGCGCGGATTCATCCCTATTGAGCAGGATAAGGAAGTTGAAGACTTGAAGCGCAGTAAAAAATTCGTCGCCTGTGACGGTGAGACCGTGGTAGGTTTCGTCGGCGTGGACGAGGATTACCTCGCCTGGTTGTATGTAGACCCGTCGTATTACGGCAAAGGTATTGGGCGTGAATTGCTGCGCATCGGAGTCCGCGAGATCGGCGAAGGCGCATGGACGATTGTCCTCGATGGCAACAAAAGCGCAATCGCGCTCTACGAGAGCGAAGGCTTTCGAGAATTTAGTCGCTTCGATGGCGAGAACAACGGCTACCCGGTCACTTGCCTCAAGATGAGGCGGGAGCCTCTGGCAAGCCAGTAATGAATACATCGTATACTCCCTATGAAGATGTAAATAAAATCCTAAACCTCCTGTGCAAAAACGTGCAGGAGGTTTTAGGGAGTCAATTCATCGGCATGTATCTCTATGGCTCGCTCTCAAGTGGAGATTTCAACCCTGAATCTAGTGATATTGATTTCCTGGTCGTGACAGAAGATTATCTGTCAGGGACAGTCATTTCTCAACTTGAAAACATGCACAAGGAAACTTGGGCAACCAGCGCTCAACGAGCAGGAAAATTAGAAGGTGCCTATATTCCAAAAGAATTGATTCGCAAACACAGTCTCAATGGCTTGCCATGCCCAACCATCAACGAAGGAAAGTTTTATTTAGATACTCCAGGCAGTGATTGGATCATTCAACGTCATGTCGTGCGTGAATATGGTGTGGTGATAGCTGGTCCAGACCCGAAGACGTTGATCAATTTCGTCTCCGCCGAGGATATTCGCAATTCAATTATGGGTGTGCTGCGCGAGTGGTGGTATCCCATGCTCGAAAACCCTGCCTGGCTGCAAGACCATGATGATGGCTATCGTTCCTTTGCAGTCATTACAATGTGTCGAGTCTTACATGGTCTGGAGTATGGGACGATCACGTCAAAGCCGAAAGCTGCACAATGGGCGCGGGCAAACGTAAACCCCCAATGGCATTTGTTGATCGATAAAGCCGTAGAGGTTTCAAATCATAAAGAAGTGCCTATTAATTTAGATGAGACGCTTGGTTTTATCCGATACACAAAAGAAAGAATTGAAGAAAAGGAATAAAGTAAGAGAGTTTATAATCAAAAAAACATCATTGCCAGCCCATGCAAAGTAGTGATTCTTTACCAAAGAACAATAGCATGGCTAGCAATGACATTCGCCAAAGGAGTATGAATGAAATTTGAAACACTCGCCATCCACGCCGGGCAGGAACCCGACCCCAACAACGGCGCGGTGATGATGCCCGTCTATCTCACGTCCACATACAAGCAGGACGGCATCGGCAAACCGCGGCAGGGCTATGAATATTCGCGAACTCTCAACCCCACGCGCAAGGCTTTGCAAGATTGTCTCGCTGAGCTTGAAAGCGGACAATGGGGGCTGGCTTTCGCTTCAGGTATGGCGGCCACAGATACCGTGCTCAGGATGCTGGCACAAGGGGATCATGTCGTCGCGGGCAATGACGTCTATGGCGGCACATTTCGTCTGTTTGATAAAGTGCTGCGCCGCTTCGGTCTTGACTTTACATTTGCCGACACGACCGATCCGGAGAACCTCGCCGAAGCCTTAACCCCGTCCACGCGCATTGTGTGGTTGGAGACTCCCACCAATCCCCTGCTGGCTGTTTCAGATATCCGCGCTGTGGCCGAGGTGGTGAAGCATCATCCCAGCAAACCTATCCTGGTCGTGGACAATACCTTCGCTACGCCATATCTTCAGCGCCCGTTGGAGTTGGGCGCGGATCTGGTCGTCCATTCGATGACAAAATACCTTGGTGGGCACTCAGACGTGGTTGGCGGCGCGATCATCGGCAAGGACAAGGAACTTGGCGAGAAACTGGCTTACTTACAAAATGCCATCGGTGGCGTGCAGGGACCGATGGACTCGTTCCTCGTGCTGCGCGGGATTAAGACGCTTCCCATCCGCATGGACAGACATGCTCAAAATGCAGAGAAGATCGTGGCGTTTTTGGAGAAACAGAAAAATGTCAAACGATTGATCTACCCCTTTCACGAGAGTCACCCTCAGGTCCAGGTGGCGAAGCGACAGATGAAAAATGGCGGCGGGATGATCTCATTCATCATGAAAGATGGACGCGATGCGGCAATCAAAGTCGCGGAATCCACAAAGCTGTTTACATTGGCAGAGTCATTGGGAGGTGTCGAGTCGCTCATCGAAGTTCCGGCGGCGATGACGCATCTTTCCACGCAAGGCTCGACGTTGGAAGTAGACCCCGGCTTGGTGCGGCTTTCGGTGGGCATCGAAAATGTGGATGACCTGCTCGCAGATTTGGAACAAGCGCTGAAATAAAAAATTAGACCTCCCTAACGGGAGGTCTAATTTTTCTTTGTCGCTCGAATCGTCGATTGGTCACTCGCGGCGCTGACCGCTACCAACGTAACGTCGTCATCTTGTTTGGAGCCGTCGCGAAATTGATTCAATGTGTTGAGCATGTGGTCACAGACTTGTTGCGCATTGAAGTTGGCGTATCCGCTCAGGGTGGTTTTGATGCGATCCAATCCAAATGGCTCGCCTTTGGGGTCGCGGCAATCGGTCATGCCGTCGGTGTACAAAAGCAAGGTATCGCCGGACAGCAATTGCACGGAACGTTCGTCGAGCGTAATCTCATCCCACAGTCCAAGCGCCATGCCTGGGCTGTGCGGGATGCGCTCCACGTTGCCGTTGAGATGCAAGATCAAAGGCGGTTCATGTCCCGCCCGTGCATAAGAAAAGATGCGCGTCTTTAAGTCCAGGATGCCATACAACACCGTCACAAACTGGGTGGATTTTTGCAAACGTGTGATATGACTGTTGACCATGCGCAGCACTTCGCCCGCGGTCAAGCCAATATCCGCCTCAGCCATGACGAGAGCATGGGCACGCGCCATAAACAACGCCGAAGGGACGCCTTTATCTGCCACATCGCCGATCAAGACCCCTACTTGTCCGCCTTTGAGCGTGAAGACATCGTATAAGTCACCACCAACCTGTCGAGCCGGCAGGATGCGTGCGCCAAAACTAAATTCTTCAAAGTCCGGCAAAACATCGGGGAGGATGCTCATCTGAATATCTGCCGCAACTTGAAGTTCACGTTCGAGGCGTTCTTTTTCGATCAATTGATCTTGTGCGGCTTTCAGCTCGTCGTAGGCTTTTTGCAATGCTTGATTCTTCGCCACGAGGTCATGGAAGGCGGCTTCGTTGGAAGAGTCCAGACGCTCGCTCATGATCTCGACCATCGAGTATGCGAGATGCGGCCATCCCTGAAGGACTTCGTTGAATTTCTCGCGGCTCATCATCCACACGCGGCTATCCAATTTGGCGCGGACGCTGGCCGTGCGTTTCCCTTTCGGCATGATGAGGCTCATCTCGCCGACGTATTCGCCAGGTCCGCAGACGCGCAAAAGCATTTCGTCACGCGTGTCTGCGGCGAGGACGATTTCCAATAAGCCATCTGTGACGACATACAAGCTGTCGCCCGGGTCGCCTTCACGGAAAAGATATGTACCCGCCTTGAATTGCTCAACTGGGAGTTCATTCACCAGTTTGAACAATTCCAGCTTTGGCATTTCTTTGAAAAGCGGAATCTTAAGGAAGACGCTTTTATCCATCCATGTCCCCGCGCAAGTCCATCATTTCCTTCCCGGCAAGTTTGTCTTGAATGCGCTTTGTCACCAAGTCCAGGTGACTGGGAAGGTTGGCATAATCCATGTCATCGGTTTGGATGGTCAACACCGGGCAAAGGTCAAAGGCGCCCAGCCATTCATCATAGAAGGTATCGAGCAACGCAAGGTATTCGGGCGTAATCCCCGTTTCCATGTTACGCGCGCGCCTGCGGATGCGTTCCATCAGGACGTGTACTGGTGCTTTGAGGTAGATCAACAAGTCGGGGCGTGGAAGTCCATTCACCACCAACTCGAATAATTTTCGATAGGCAAGATAATCACGTTCGTTCAAATTCCCCATGTGATGAAGCGCCCGCGCAAAGATATGGGCGTCTTCGTAAATGCTGCGGTCCAGGATGGACGAACGCGCATCGCGCGACGCTTCAAGATATTGGTCGGCGCGATGACCTAAAAAGAAGATCTGCAAATGAAAGGACCACGCGCGCATATCGCCATAAAAATCAGAGAGGTAGGGATTATCCGCCACGGATTCATAGCCCGTCCACCAGCCAAGCCTCGCACCGATCCGCTCTGTCAGCGTAGTTTTTCCCGCACCAATGTTCCCAGCCACTAAAACCAGATGTTTTGCCATAGAGAAATATTTTATCATGTCAGTCAGATGCGGGTATAATTCAGCGCAAGACTAACATCGCAGGAGACCACCTTTCATGAAAATTCGCGACGCATCCGGCTGGACCATCTTCGTCTTTGGAGTTCTTGCTCTGTTGCTTGGGATCGTTGGGTTGATCCGCCCCGAAATCTTGCTCTCCATCCTTGGCTTCGAAGTGATCGAGCGTGCTGCGCGAGCGGCTTCTGATTACACCATCGTTTTCATGACTGCTTCTTCGATGGCCTCCTTCAATATGGGCGTGTATTATGTCCTAGCTGCCCTGAACGATGTGAAAAAATTCTATCGCTGGACTGTCCCATTCCGGACGGTCACCTTTGTCGTTTTCACCACTGTCGTCATCCTGGGCATTGCGCCGCAAAAATTCCTCGGCGTGGCGATCTGGGAATTCGTAGGCGCCATTGCAACCGGCATTGCGCTTTATATGGAAGATAAACGTTCCACGACTGGATAAGAGAGGTCAGCATGAAATCCAAATGGATCGAATACAACGGCAAAAACATCTTCTATCAGGATTTTTCCAATAACTTCTTCAACGAAAAAGCGGTTGCAGAAGAATTGAGTCAGGTGCAAGAGATCGTCATGAGTCAGCCGGAAAACTCCGTGCTGGTCATCTCCAATTTCTCCAACACCGAACTCACCGCTTCGCTCATGCCCATCCTCAACGAGTCTTCAAGCAAGACCAAAGCTCATGTCCGCAAGACGGCCGTGCTTGGCGTCTCAGGCATCAAACGTGCGCTTGGCGACCTGCTCTCCCGCATCACCGGGCAGGAGCTGATGTACTTCAACAGCGAAGCCGAAGCGAAAGAATGGCTGACAAAGGAGTAGCCTTTCCCATACAAATGAAAAACAAGATCCTTATCGTTTCCATCCTGCTTGCTCTGGGGGTATTCCTATTCTCATGTTCGACCAATCAAGGAGAACAGACCGAAGCCGTGGATACGGATGCCATCCGCACGCAATCTGTGGCGACGTTCGCCTCCTCCCTGACCGAGACCTTGGTCGCTGTTCCCACAAACTCCCCCACACCGCGAGTTGTTGACGTTACCGAAACGCCGCCCATTGTCACAGTCACACTTGAGGCTTCGCCCACGACCAACCCATGCTACAACTTAATCTATCTTGAAGATGTCACCATCCCTGATGGGACTCAAATGAAGGCAGGCGAAACCTTCACCAAGACCTGGCTCGTGCAAAATGTGGGCGGATGCGCCTGGCGCGCCGGATTCACCTTCCAACATTTCGGCGGCGACTCGATGCGCGGCTCCACTGTCACTCTGACCGAAGCCATTCCCACTGGTGCGAAGCGTGAGATTTCCGTTCAACTCGTCGTCCCCAGTGGGATCAATGGCGTGATCGAAAGCGCCTGGCGCATGGCAGACGAGAACGGCAGTTTCTTCGGCGATACGCTGACCGTGCAGATCATCGTCGGTGACATCACTACGCCAGCGGTTACCAACACTCCATAATCAACGCAAAATTTCCTCGTCTGCCTGCTCGATCTCAGCGAGGATGTCTTTGACCTCCTGCTTCATTTCGGCAGTGGCACTGGGCGTCATGGTAATGAACTTGACCATATCTCGCGCCTGCCGAAGCAGGTCCTTGACTCCGGCGACATAAGATAGGTCGCTTTTGCCGAGTCCGCTTTCAGGGACAGGCAAATCTCGGGCTTGTTGAATCAACTTCCGCGCGCGAATGATGCGTTCTGCGGCTGGGATAAGACGAGCCATACTTCCTCCTCAAATGACTGAAAAAGGACGCAGCCCATGCCGCGTCCTTTTTATTTTAGTTGATAATCGCTGATTATTGACCCATTGCGTTGGCGTTGGGATAAGCCAGCGACTCGATGGCAACTTTGGTTTTGTCGCTCGGGTCATACTTGACCATGAGCGATGCGCCGGGGACGAACATGCCAACCTGAAAGCGCCCCACGATGGTTGTAGTTTCCGCCTCAAACGGCTCGCCGCCCAACGGCATCACCCGCAAACGGATACGTGCCTGCGGATTTTCGTTCATCGTCACGCCGGTATCCTGTACGTTGAGAATAACCGCCGGAGCAGAAACGCCAGTCTTAAGCACGTTACGGTTTCCAGCTATGCTTTTGAAGGTGCTGCCAAAAGCCTTGTACATAAAAAAGCCTGTCGCGCCGAGGATGGCAAGTGTCATCAAACATCCACATGCGATGGAAATGATCGTAATAAGAATCGAAGCGCCGCCAATAAATTCCATTTGAATTCTCCAGTAAATGAATTTGAGTGCCGTCATTCTATCAGCGCGTCGATAAAATCCATCTCCCCCGTTTGGGGGAAGTAACGTTAAGGTACACTTGGCGCATGTCTGATCTGATAAATGTTGCGAAACTTTTTCTAAAGCTTGGGTTCACTGCCTTTGGCGGACCAGCCGCCCACATCAGCATCATGCACGATGAAGTGGTCATTCGGCGCAAATGGCTAACCGACGAAGAGTTCCTTGATCTGCTCGGTGCGACCAATCTCATTCCCGGTCCCAATTCCACCGAGATGGCCATTCATATCGGTTATTTACGTGCAGGTTGGCTGGGGTTGATCGCAGCCGGTCTGTGCTTCATTCTGCCTGCCACGTTGATCGTGCTGGGACTATCGTGGCTTTACGTTCAATATGGAACCACACCACAAGCTGAATGGTTGTTGTATGGAATCAAACCCGTGGTCATCGCCATCATTGCCCAAGCTTTATGGATGCTTGGCAGCAAAGCCTTCAAAAGCAAATTGTTAATGTTCGTCGGCATTGTGGTGTTTGTTCTTTACTTTTTGGGGTTGAACGAAATCGCCCTGCTTTTTGCAGGCGGTTTGATTCTCATGTTCATCTCAAATTTTCGGCGACTGCGAGATGTCAACCCGATCCTATTGCTTCCACTCGGCGGCGCGGCGCTAACACAAACCATCCCATTCAGCCTCTCCACTTTATTCCTTACCTTTCTCAAAATCGGTTCGGTTCTTTACGGCAGCGGATACGTCCTGCTTGCCTTTCTCCGCAACGACTTCGTCCTGCGTCTCGGCTGGCTCACCGACCAGCAACTCATCGACGCCATCGCCATCGGGCAGGTCACGCCGGGTCCGGTGTTCACAGCAGCAACCTTCATCGGTTACATTCTCGGCGGGACAAGCGGCGCTCTACTCGCCACATTGGGAATCTTTTTACCATCTTTCATTTTTGTAGCAATCTCCAACCCATTGATTCCAAAAATCAGAAGCTCGACCTGGTTGAGCAGTCTGCTGGATGGAGTGAACGCCTCCTCCCTTGGACTGATGGCGGCTGTGACCGTCCAGTTATCTTTCTCCTCGCTGACAGATATCCCGACCATGCTCATCGCTGTCGTTTCGCTGATCTTGCTGTTGTGTTATAAAGTCAACACCACTTGGTTGATCGCAGGCGGCGCGTTGGTCGGATTGATTATTTCTATGCTTAGGTGACAGTCACCTTTTATAATTATGTCTATGCCTATTTCTTCCATCTACTCCAAAACCATCACCATTCCTTCCGCCGCCATTGACGAGAACGGACACGTCAACAACGTGGTTTATGTCCAATGGATGCAGGATATTGCCGTCGAGCATTATGCCTCCATCGGCGGGATCGAAGCGCAGGGACCGGATGCCACCTGGGTCATCCGCAAACATAGCGTGGAATATTTTCTTCCTGCCTTTGAAGGCGAAGAGATCGAAATCCGCACCTGGGTGGAAGATATTCGCAAGGTGCGATCATTACGCATGTATGAATTCGTAAGAAAAAATGATGGAAAAACCCTCGTCAAAGGCGAGTCAGATTGGGTGTTTGTGGAAACAAAAACGGGACGCCCAAAGGCGATTCCCGTTGAGGTGGAAAGAATATTTACACCGAAGTAAATATCAGGTTTCCAACATTTTTTGATACACCTTTCTCAACTTCTTCTGTGACTCGTGCCAGGTAAAGTTTTCACGCACATGTGCCGCAGCGGACTCTGCCAGCCGTTGCGATAATTCCACGTCGTTCAATAACAGATTTGCCTGACGCGCCAAATCATCTGGGTCGTTGGGCGAAAAGAGCAGACCATCCACATCCTCGCGGACGAGTTCGCGGACGATAGGCATGTTCGACGCCAAGAGTGGACGTCCTGCCGCCATGTATTCAAGCACCTTGATCGGACAGGCTCCCTGCGTCACATTGCGGTCATTCAAACTGAGCGGCGCGACACAAAGATCAGCTTGTGCGATCAATTCGGGAATCTCACGATGTGGAACCGCAGGCTGGACGATCACGTGTTCATCCAACCCCAGTTTGCGGATTTGCTTCGCCAGCATCTTGCGCTGACGGGAACGTCCGCGCCCGATGATCTGCAATTTGACCGGCTGCTTTTCGAGGATCTTCGGCAAAGCTTTGATGACAATGTCCAAGCCCTGCCAGTCGGCGAGGGTGCCGATATACAACACAACCGGCTCGCGTCCATCGCGGACGGGCAGCGGCGTGACGGAAAAATCTGAGGGGCTGACCCCGTTCGGGATGACAGTCACCCGCTTTCGGTTAAGCCCGAGCGAGGCGATGTAATCGCGCGTCACATGGGAGGGACAAATGATCGCATCACTGAGATGTAGTGTTGCCAATTCCTGTTCCTTGATCTTGGCAAGCAGACCCGCATCCATGCCGGGATAATGATATTTAAGTTCGATGGATGGCAGCCCGTTGACCTCGAACAAGGTTTTGTAGCCGAATTTCTGTTTGTTCTGCGTGATGTGAAAGCCATCCCAAATATTGCGAAAGTGCACCACGTCATAATCGGGGTGAAGCGCGAGATGTGTCAGGACAGATTTGCCAAAATGCACGGCGCGGGCGAGGAAGTTTTGGGTCAGGTCCTGCGAAATCCGGGTGACGCGCGCGCCCTCGATAGTATCTTCGGGGGGGAGCAAACCGTCGTTCGGCGTGATAAGATGGACGCTGAAATTCCCATTGACCAACCCACGTATGTTGTGGAGAATATGGGTACTCGCCCCCTTGGGGCTTGGTACGATATCGAAGGCTGTGTAGAGAACGTTTGTCATGGTTTATTATTATGTCATTCTGAGGGAGCGAAGTGACCGAAGAATCTCCCGCCGCGCGGTGAGACCCTTCGCTTTGCTCAGGGTGACATTTCTGGTAGCAAAATTATAACTCGGAGGAATGGATGGAGGTTTTTCTTTGCGGCACCGCCATTGCGGGTATTATCGTTTTATTGCTTTTCTTTTATTTATTGAACACTGCCCGAAAAAAGGGAAATGTAGACAAGAACCAATTCGGTAAAAAGAATTTTGCCCCGGTGTATGTCTCCATTGCAGACAAGCCCGATTCCATCATCCGCGGCATGAATAACTTCGTCCGCGAGGCGCAGAAGACCGAAACCGCCGGCGACAAGTGGCGCTGGATTCCACTCATCATTTTCTTCGCGGGTCTCGGCTTGATGCTCGTCGATGTGCTGCTCATCCTGCTTGGTTATATTTCCTTCATCTTTGCCTTTGGCGGATTCCTGCTTTGGATCGCCGCCATTGTCATGGCACGCAGTCTGCGGCGAAGTGACCTCCTCGATTTTTCCCCGCGTTACAACGGCGTCAAAGAAATCCTCCACACGTTGCGCGATGACCTGAAACCTGGCTCCACGTTTCTCGGTCATCTCGACCTGACCGGTTCCATGCTCCCCACCAAAGTGGCACGGGAGACTCAAGATACCCAAAACCGCACCACTCAACACTTTAATGACCCGTGGCTTTCGCTCAAAGCCAAACTCTACGATGGCAACGTGCTGCGTGTGACCGCTTCACAAAAGACCAAAAAACGCAAATCCTATTGGAAGCGCAGCCGCATCAGCGGCAAGATGAAGTCGAAGCCTGAAAAATTCAAGGGTTCGCAGCAGGAATTAAAAGTACGCATCGTCGTCAACCCTGAAGCGTATATCATCAAGCCGAACAATCAGTTCTCACTCAACAAGGATGTCGGCAAATATAAAATTCAACAACTCAGCACCGAAGGCGGCATGATCAACGTCGTTGCCGTCTCCCCCTTCGAGGAAGTGGAGCAGGAACATATCCTCAGTTTTCTCAAATCCGCATACTCTCTTTTAGAACGAAAGGCTGCATAAATGAGTCGTAAAATCATTCCCTTTATCGTCGCGTTCGTATTGGTTTGTCTGGTCATGGTCGTATCCGGCGTCTTCGCCCTGAGCGGCGCAGTCACCGCAGAAAAATTCAACAGCACCGTGGCATGGTCACAATCGTACAACACCGCCGAAAGCATGAAGGTCATCGACCTGAATGGCGACGGACAGGATGAACTTTTCATTCAGGGCAGAGATAACGTCAGCGTGTTCGATGGCTCCGGCAACTCCCTGTGGAGCTTTGGATATGCCACACCCAAGACTACGCTGGGCGACATCAACGGCGACGGCGTGGAAGATATTGTCGTCTATCATCAAGGTTCAGGTGCATCCGTCGATGTGATCTCAAAGGGGAATGCGACTCCGCTGGCGCAAAACCTTCCCATCGGTTCCCCATCGCGTGTCGCGGTCTTGCGCTTCGCGTCTGGACCTCAAATCGTCCTCGCGGATACTGGCGGCGGAGTCCTCGCTTTGAGCGCAGACGGCACGCCCTTATGGACCGGGCAGGTCGGCTCGACGGAAATCCGCGGCATAGACGACACCCGCATCAGCGGACAAATTCACGTCACCATCGCCTCGAACGATGGGACGGTGAAAGTCTTCTCGTCAGACGGCAACACGATTTGGACGTCGAATCAGGAGCAACTGAGAAGGATGCGCGCTTTCGACTTGAACGCCGACGGTAATAGCGAAGTCATCACTGGCGGCGAATATGGTGCATTCAAAATTTACAGCGCCGTTGATGGCAGCGTCCTCTTCGAGAGTTCGTTAGGGCAAGCTGTCAGCGAAGTGCGCGAAGTGGAGTTGAACGGTGACCCATCCTCGCGTGAGATCGTCGCTGGCGGCAAAGATGGTGGCGTGTGGGCGTTCTCTTTTGATGGCTCCACTGCCAGTCAGATGTGGAGCGGTTCGTTATCCGACAAAGTGACCGAGATCGCCGGGCTGGACATCAACGAAGATGGCAAGCAGGAAGCAGTCATCGGCGACGATGCCGGTAATGTGGCTATCTTCACTGAGAATGGGGTGCGCAACAACCTGCCCGATCATTCCTCGGGCATCACCCGCATCGACATCGGCAAACTTGGCAATGAGCGTTATGTGGTCATCGCCGATTACAACGAAGTGCAAACCAACAAAGTTGAGTTCACTTCCATTCCCGGATTCCAATTCATGCCGCTCGTGGTTGGACTGATCGTCTCAGCCGTGATCCTGGTTATCGCCGCCATTCTCGCGTCCATTCCGCCCAAGCCAGAGATGAAACTTTCGCTGCAAGACAAAAGCCGCGAAAGCCTTGACGCCGAGCGCCGCATGTTGAAGGAACACATCGCGGATGTGGAACGCCTGCGCAAAGCTGGCGAAATGTCTGGTGACGCTTACCTCGCGCGTCTCAAACGTCTGCGCGGAGATTTAGCCGAGAACGAAGCTGCCTTCAAGGCTGCGGGCTTCCAGGTCAAAGCCGAGACCTTCTCGTGTCCCAACTGCGGTGGCACGCTCGAGCTCGGCATGGATAAGTGCGAGTATTGCGGGCAGGTGATTTTAGCGTAGAGAAGTGAATGGTTTATATAGTAAATAGCAGAACTCCCGTCCATGGGACGGGAGTTCTGCATTACCTTTATGGTGAGAGGGAACAGCGAAAACCGGTATTCATATTAGAGTATGTAGGTTCCCCCTGACCTCGAAAAGTAGATCGAGCGTGGTTTTCATTAAAATCCCACGAACCACCTCGCAGCACCCTTGAGCCGCTAGCATACAAGTCTTCACGCCCATCATCATCATAGTAAGGATAAGGCATGTACAAACTGCTCACCCATTCCCAAACATTGCCAGCCATATCATACACGCCATAAATACTTTTTCCACCAATAAAATTCCATACGGGAGACGTATCACCAAAACAAAAGTAAGTGTAATTAGATTTATCGCAGTCAAGACCATTACCCCAAGGAAACATTCGTCCATCTTTGCCGCGCGCAGCTTTTTCCCATTCAGATTCGGTGGGGAGCTTGCGTCCCACCCATTGACAATAAGTATTGGCTTGATTCCAATCTACATAAATTACAGGATAGTCATCGAACTCATTATTGCCATAATAGTTGTCGCGGGTATAAGAACGTATTGATGAGGGCGGCGAGCAACCACCATCATCAACACATCTTTTATACATCACATTTGTCACTTCTGTTTGGTCAATCCAATAGGCACCTAAACTTACTTGACGAACTGGCTGTTCATTTGCCTCTCCATCTTTACTCCCCATCGTAAACTCCCCTGCCGGGACATAAACCATTACCATACCATCCTTTTCCGAAATCATGGTGGAACCGATGCCAATAGTAGGTGTTGGCATGGTTGTTTCCGTTGGTTCAAGTGTAGGGGTAATAGAGTCCTTGATATCAGCAGGCGATGTTTCAATAGGAATCTGCGAAGTGGATATAGCCATTTCGCCTGATGATTTACTCAAGAGAGAATTCAAGCCAAACCCTCCCAAAATGAGAATTAGCAAAACGGACCCGGCAATACCAACCCAGCGGTAACTCGGTTTTGGCGATCTAGTTTCTCGCGTTTTCGGAGGATTTAGAACAGATGGGTTAAGGATTTTTGTGAAAGGTTTGCTTTGTGTAAATTTCTTCTCGACCCGCTCTTCAGATGAATTCTCCTTCTCCGATTTTTCCCGAGATTGTTCTTCCTCCAAACCCAATTTTTGGTCGTAACATAGTTTCAAAGCTTCCAATAGATCGAAATAAGAGCTTTTCTTACCCATCCCAAAATAATCCACCCAGTGGAGGGATTTTAATTTGCGGGGCACATTGCAATCATCCAGCCGTAATGGAATTAAGAAGATCATCTCTTCAGGTTTTTCAAGCGCAAGGTCATAAGCATAGCGAATTTCCCTCTGGACAAACCCTTCCTTGCTCACTGATTGTTTCGATAAACAGACGATGACTACATCCGAATCATCCACCGCTTTCTCAATGACCAATTCCCAATCCTGTCCCGGCAGGATTTTCGCCTTGTCCAGCCAGGGATCAATCCAGTTTTCAGCTTTAAGCCGCTGATATAACTCCCGCACAACGGGTTTATTCTGCGAGGCATAACAGAGAAAAACGCGAAGAGGTCTTGGCATAACGATTTCCCGAACTATGAAGAAATTATAAACCCTCCCGCCGGGAAATCAACGGGAGGGTTTCAATTCAACTTTTCAACCTTCAAACTTAATACACCGGCAAATTCTTATCCACTTCCTTCGCCCAGGCGTTGATACCACCTTTGAGATTCTTAACCTTCTTGAACCCGGCGCTGGTCAGCAGTTCGAGTGCGCGCGCGGAGCGGGTGCCGCCTTTGCAGAAGACGACCATGTCATCGGCGGAGTTTAACTCGGAGAGTCGGCTCGCCAACTGCCCAAGCGGTATATTGACCGCGTCTGGCAGGGCAGAAATTTGCAACTCATGCGGCTCACGCACATCCAGCAATTTGAGATGATTGGTCTTGACGCGTTCGGCAAGTTCGGGAGCGGTGATGTCCCAGCCAGCACCGGCGGAACCTTCGTCACCGTGGTCATGACCGGGCACGCCACAAAACTCTTCGTAGTCGATCAATTCTGTGATGTCGGCATTCGGTCCGCACACGCGGCATTTGGGATTCTTTTTCAACTGCACGAAATCAAACGACATATCCAACGCGTTGTAAAGCAACAACTTTCCGATCAACGGGTCGCCGATTCCGAGCAGCACCTTCAATGCTTCCGTCGCTTGCAGCGTGCCGATCGTGCCAGGCAAAATTCCCAGCACGCCGCCTTCTGCACACGAAGGGACGAGTCCCGGCGGTGGCGGTTCAGGGAAGAGACAGCGGTAACATGGTCCCTCTTTGGCGTAAAAAACGCTCACCTGTCCGTCGAAGCGGAAGATGGAAGCGTACACATTCGGCTTGCCGAGAAAGACCGCCACGTCATTGGTCAGGTATCGGGTAGGGAAATTGTCCGTGCCATCGAGGATAATGTCATAGTCCTTGGCGATGCGCAACGCATTCTCAGAGGTATATGGCTCGTTATACACATCGATTTGAATGTCGGGATTCAGATCCAACAATCTGGACTTGGCGCTTTCCACTTTCAATTTGCCGATACCAGATGTGCCGTGGATGACCTGGCGCTGCAAATTGGACGAATCGACCACATCATAATCCACGAGACCAATGCGCCCCACACCCGCCGCAGCCAGATACAAGGAAACGGGCGATCCCAGCCCGCCAGTTCCCACCACCAGCGCGGACGAGTTCTTGAGTTTGCGTTGCCCCTCCAAGCCCACCTCGGGGATCAGCAAGTGGCGTGAGTAACGCAGAATTTCTTCATGATTGAGTTCAGGCAGCATCTTATCCTCCCGCAATGGACGGGATCAACATCACTCTATCACCCTCGTTGATGGGCGTGTCCACGCCTTGCAGATCGCGGATGTTCTTTTCACCCACGAACAGATTTACGAACGGACGCAAGTCGCCGCCTTCGTTGAACAAATGCGGTTTGATGGCGGGAAATTGTGCGGTCAGGTCGGTGAGCGCTTCGGCAATGCTCGCGCCACTCACATTGACTTCGGATTGTCCGCTGGTGTAAGCGCGCAGCGGGGTTGGGATTCTCAAAACAGGCATGTATGTTGGGTCTCCTAAAGATGATTTACTAAACCTGACAGGTCTAGCGGTTATAACGTTTTCACTTGCTCGATTAATTTCTCCAACCGCGCCACTCCGTTGTTGACATACTTCGCCGTACCTTTTTCGTCCAACAGGAATGTGGTCGGGACGCTCATCACGCCCCACGTGCGGGCAACATCAGGGTGTTCGCTCGCATCGATCTCGATGACATGAAGTTTCTCGCCCAGCAGATCGGTCAACTTTTGGAGGGCGGGTCGCTGGACTGTTTTGCAGGGGGCACAATCGGGCGTGGTGAAGTAGACGATGGTCGGCTTCTTCGGCAAAGGAGCGGGGAGCGTATTCACGCTCGCACGCGCCCGGGTCAACAGATACTGATTGATAAGCCAGTACGCGCCAACCCCAAAGAATATGATAACGAGTGCGAAGCCAAAACGCAACAGGATCTCAGAATTCATGCGGCGGCTCCTGCCTTTGGCTTCATGCCGGGAAAGGTATTCGCAGGCGGCTGTTTGACGAATCCCGGAACCTTCAATTGCACCAGCCAATAATACATGGCACAGCCGACACAGAATCCGCCAAACGCGTTGAGCGCGGCCAGGGCAACGACAATCCACACCAGGGTCCAGCCGAGAAGCGCCGAGCCGAGGAATAAGGCCATCGATCCAACCGTCATGAACAGGAAGCCGATAAATTGAGCGAAGCGATGCGGTTCGGGGTTGTCATCCAACACATCTGGCTTCATCCATCCGCGTGGCTTGAGCAACCCCGTGTACACGACTCCAAAGCCAGGCTTGCCGACCAGTGAGCCAAGCCCCATCGTCAGCGCCACCACCGCAGCGAGGATTGGCAGGTTGAGCACGAACGCCAGAATGTTCAACGAAATGATGATGAGTTGATTGGCCTTGAGCGCGGAGTGATCCACTTTTTTTAAGGTTTGCGATGTCATATTAAAATCCTGTGTGATGAATTATTGAATTGAAATCTCTTCTTCTTCATACGTTGAGCGATCTTCGACCAGCCGCCATGAGCGGTGACTGACCGTTCTGCCTTTATCCACACGCGAGATGATGTACGAGAAAAACGGCTGCGCCCACTCGCGGTCATATTCGGAGGGCACGTTCGGGCAATCAGGATGCGAATGAAAAACGCCGATCAAATCCACGCCCAATTCCATGGCTTTCATTTCCGCTTTCAGATAATCTTCAGGCGTAAACAAAAAACGATTGTGCCGCGCCTCATCCTCACGCGCATTGGGCAGCGACAAAATCTCCCGCACCTCACCGTTCACACCAAGCAGGAATCCCGCCCCCTCTTCCGGGTATGCCGCTTCGACGTGCTTTTCTATTCCGTTCACAAGTTCATTCGTGATCTTCAAACTCATTACGCGCGCTCCCATAAAGACTTGTCGCTCAAATATTTGTAGCCCGCATCCGGGAAGACGGTCACGACCACGCCCTCATCCAAATCACGAGCGACTTGAAGCGCAGCCACCGCCGCCGCCGCAGATGAAATTCCCACGAACAGACCTTCTTCCCGCGCCAGACGAATCACCATCTCATGCGCCGCCTCCGTCTGGACCTCGAGCGGAGTCCCCGCCAGAGACTCGTCATAAATCTCAGGCTTGATGGCCGTTGGCATGTGTTTGAGTCCCTCCAGCCCGTGGAAGGGCGCATCTGGTTGGAAGGCAATTGTCTTGACGTTCGGCAATTGCTCACGCAGGTAACGGCTCGTGCCCGTAAACGTCCCAGACGTTCCCAGCCCGGCGATGAAATGCGTCACCAACTCATTGGTCTGACAGAGAATTTCCGGTCCTGTACTGCGATAATGCGCCTGCCAGTTGGCAGGGTTATTGTATTGATTGGCATACCAATACCGGTCGGGATTCTCTTCCGCCATTTCGCGCGCCTTGAGGATCGCGCCATCTGAGCCTTCCAGCGGATCGGTCAATACCAATTCCGCGCCGAGAGCTTTGAGGATGGAGATCCGCTCTATGCTGGCGCTGGCTGGCACCGCCAATGTGACCGGGATTCCCAGCGCCGCGCCAAATGTGGCATACGAAATGCCCATATTGCCGGAGGTTGAGTCCAGCAGGCGCTTACCGTTGCCCAAATCACCGTTGATGATGGCATTTTGGATGATATTCAACGCGGGTCGGTCTTTGACCGAGCCGCCAGGGTTGAACCACTCCGCTTTGGCAAAAACCTTTACTCGTGGTGACAACCCACCCGTCACGCGGCGAAGCGGAAGCAAAGGTGTATTGCCTACATGATAGGCAAGGCTGTCCATCGGAATGGCATTGGATTCAGTTAATCGAAAGTCTAGTAAAGTCATGGATTCTCTTAAAACAAAAGCAGTCAACGGACAAACAAAAAGACGGCGAACAAACGCCACACGCTGCAAATTCGATGCACGCGGGGGTCGCTCTACCGTCTGGGAAGTCCGTTGACTGCGGAAACTATTCGCTCAGGCGGCGGCTACGAGCCCCGCCCAAGACACAAGCAATAAGAAGAATTTTTCATAGGTAATGTATAGATTGCGTCTATTTTATGAATCTTACCGATTTTGTCAATATAAATATTCGTCAAAGTTTAGCCACCCGCCGCTGACGCCATCAAAATGACCTTGTCATCGGCGCGGAGGAGCGTTTCCATGCCGTTCAGATCGCGCAAATGCACTCCATTGACGAAGATGTTGAAATGGCGGCGTAACGCCCCATTCGCGTCAAAAAGATGCGGACGCAAGGCTGGGTGACGTTCCAGAATATTATCGAGCAACTCGGCGACCGTCTCACCGCGCATCTCGAATTCGGCTTGATTATCGACGTAGTATTTCATCATGGCGGGAAATTTAACGCTTGGCATGACAACTATTTTAATGCAAGTCGATTGCATTTGTCTCAAAAATTCCTATAATAGATTCAACGCACAGAGGAGAGACACATGGCTCAATACAAGGTAATCGCGGGCACGTTTCATGTCAAAGGCTTTCAACCCGACGGCGACTCGATCCGCTTTCAGGCGAACAAACCCGAGCACTGGGATTTTTTCAACTGGCTCAGCGAAAGCGAAAAGACCACCAAAAAGAAACAACTTCGTATCGAAGCGATCGATGCGATGGAAACTCATTATGAGGGCTATCATCAACCGCGCCCATTCGCGCTGGCCGCACTCGAATCCCTGCTCGAATTGATCAACATTACCAACGTGACGTATAGTTTGAGCGTGACCACCATCGTCGATGCAGATGACGGTAAAGCGGGCTTCATCGCCTCAGCGGATATTGACCGCTTCGGACGACCCGTGAGTTATCTCTTCCCCAAGTCAGCCAAACTCACCGACGGCGCCATCCTGGACTCGTCCACACTGCCCGTGGAAAAATCGATCAACTTTCAACTCGCGCGCGAGGGGTTGGTCTATCCCACTTTTTACACCACCACTGACCGCACCTTTGCAGAAAAAATCCGCGCCGTGGTCGGACGCGCCCGCACCACCAAACGCGGATTGTGGTCCATTGATCGCACCAATGACTTCACCATCTGGGACGTCCGCACGATTCAGGAAGATATTCTGCTCATGCCAAAACTCTTCCGTCGCCTTGTCAGCTTCTTTGACAAGTATTCCGAGTTCGGAAAATTAGAAGAATACATGCGCAAACAAAGGGACAACCTCGTACTTTGGAACGGGGAAAAGAAGCGTTCCCTTGCCGACCTGATGACCTTCACAGGGAGGCGCATCCAAATGACAACGCCCATCGAAGATATTTTATTCTCGCCAAAATAATTTAACGAAAAAGTCCCGAAGCGTTTAACTTCGGGACTTTTATTTTTGCTACAAAACTACTCTTCCTTCTTGGCTTCCATTTCCTTCTTGTGAGCCTCGATGATCGGAGTTGCAATATGACTCGGCACGGTGTCGTAGTGATCGAAGTCCATTGTGAAATAACCGCGTCCACCAGTGATCGAGCGGATCTGCGTCGTGTACTTGAGCATTTCCGCCATCGGCACATGCGCGATGATGGTCGTGTTGCCGCGCTCAGTCTCAGTGCCTTGCACACGTCCGCGGCGGGTGTTGAGGTCACTCATCACATCGCCCATGTATGAGTCCGGCACAGTGACGCGGACATTCATGATCGGTTCAAACAACACAGGACCTGCATCTGCCACGGCCAGTTTGAAGGCTTCACGTCCGGCGATTTCGAACGCCACTGGTTTTGAGTCCACTTCGTGCTCCTTGCCATCATAGACAGTCACGCGTACATTGCTCATCGGATAACCGGCAAACGCGCCTCTTTCCATCGTAGCTCGGATACTCTTTTCGATGGGCGGCAGATAGGAACGGGAGAGGTTCATACCCACGAGCGCATCCACAAAGTCAAATTCACCTTCCATGTACGGCTCGATGCGCAGATGGACTTCACCAAACTGACCTGCACCACCTGATTGCTTCTTGTGACGATATTGAGCCGCCGCTTTGCGCGTGATGCCTTCACGATAAGGAACCTTCGGCTCGCGCGTCACAATACCGACCTGGAACTTTGCCTGCGCCCGATGGACGGCCACATCAATGTGTTGGTCACCCATCCCTTGCAGGACAGTTTCATGCGTATTCGTATCGTTCTGCCAGGAGAGGGTCATGTCCTCTTCGCTCAAGCGGGTCAGGACAGTTGAAATCTTGGCGGCATCTGCCTGGGTCTTGGGTGCAATTGCGACGCGATACAGCGCAGTTGGGTAAGCAGGCTTCTCAACCGTCAACGGATGCCCCTTATCGCAGAAGGTATCGCCTGTAGTCGAAACCGTCAACTTGGAGACGACGGCAATATCGCCCGCATGGACGGTCTTCGCCGCGATGGCTTCTTTGCCGCGCTGGAAGTGCAGCCCCGCCATACGCTCATCCGCGCCCTTGTTCTGATTCCACACATGCGCATCCGCCTGGATGGAACCGGAGAACACACGGAAATAGGTCATCTTACCGACAAAGGGGTCGGCAGTGGTCTTCCACACATACGCCGCCAGCGGAGACTGGTCAGATGGCTTCAATTCTTCCATGCCATCCTTACCTTGGACAGAGCGCTTCACAGCATGGACCGGGGATGGCATCAGGTCAATGATGTCATTGAGCAGGGCAATTGTGCCGACTTCATGCGCGCCAGCCGCACAAAAGACCGGGACGAAACTTCCAGCGTAGACGACATCTTCGAGTCCGCGCACCATCTCTTCATCTGAGAGGGAGCCGTTCTCGAGATATTTCTCCATCAACTCGTCTTCGCCTTCGGCGGCAGCTTCCACCATGTCGAAGTGAGCTTTTTCCGCGGCTTCCTTCAACTCGGCAGGAATCTCAGCCGTGGTCTTGCCATCGCCCATGTACGCTTTCATGCCGATGATATCGACTACACCTTTGAAGTTCTGCTTCTCGCCAATCGGCAAGTGGACTTTGACCGCGCGTTTGCCGTGCAGTTTGATGAATTCTTCGACCTGTGCGTAGACCTTCTCAAAGTCCGCATTTTCACGATCCATCTTGTTGATAACGATGAAGCGCGGCAGGTTGAATTGATCCAGATAACGCCAGGCGATCTCCGTTCCCACTTCAATACCTGCCACGGCATCTACTAAAATAATCGCGCCATCAGCTACACTCAAGGCAGAAACCATCTCGCCTACAAAATCAGTGTAGCCTGGCGCGTCTAAAATATTGATCTTATGATCGCGGTGCTCTATGGGAATGACACTCGTATAAATTGAAATTTTTCTTCTGTGTTCCTCGTCGTCGTAATCAGACGCCGTCGTACCATCCTCCACTTTCCCCAGACGGGTGGTTGCACCCGTTACATGCAGAAACGCTTCAGCCAGCATGGTCTTCCCTGCGCCCCCGTGTGAAACCAACGCAATGTTGCGAAGAAACTCGGTGGTATACTCTTTCATCGGAAAAAGCCCTTCCTATAAGTATATGGGATTGTAAAACGTCCCACGATTGTAAACAAACACAAGTGAATTGTCAAAGTGTGAAGCGTCACCCCTTATTTATGACATTTTAGACAGTTTTCCAACGCTGCCCGAATGAAAAATCTCCTTCGAAAACTAAAATTCAATTCTTCATATTTGCTCGGCAATGCCCC
>JAHDWC010000043.1 GCA_023382575.1 Anaerolineales bacterium | reverse complement strand
TCGACTCGAACAGATTGTCAGATTCCACCAACTGCAAGCCGGTCATTTCGGATAAGGTCATGACCATGCGTCCATGATATTCAGGATGCGCGTTCAAGCCAGACCCGACAGCGGTTCCACCGATTCCAAGCCGACGCAACCCTTCCGCCGATCTGCGGATGCGCTCCGTGTCACGTTCCACGGCTTTGGCATATGCGCCAAACTCCTGACCAAGCCGCACGGGAACGGCATCCTGCAAATGAGTACGACCCGATTTGACCACGCCGTCGAATTCCACGGCTTTGGCTTCGAGCGCTGATTGCAGATTTTTCAAGGAAGCCAGCAATTCTTCCAGACGCCACAACGCGCCCAAACGAATGGAAGTGGGGATTACATCGTTGGTGGATTGCGCCATGTTGACATGGTCATTGGGGTGGACGTAATACTTGCCCAACTCGCCGCCGAGGATCTGCGTGGCGCGATTGGCGATGACTTCATTGGCATTCATGTTGTGACTCGTCCCTGCGCCCGCCTGGAAGGGATCGACCACAAATTGTGAATCCCATTTGCCTTCCATGACTTCACCAGCCGCCTGCACGATGGCATTGGTAAGTTGTTGAGCGGTGAACTTTTTCCCGTCCACTTCGCGGTCATTGAACAGACCCAACTCAAAGTTCACCAAAGCCGCGGCGCGTTTGACCGCCGCCACCGACCAGACGAACGCACGCCAGGGGCGTAATCCGCTGATGGGGAAGTTATCCACTGCACGTTGGGTTTGCACGCCGTACAGAGCCGAAGCCGGGACTTGCAGTTCCCCCAAAGAATCTTTTTCCTTGCGAAAATCGTTTGTCATGTCTTCTCCACACATGGGTTTGGGTCAGACGACCCGTTTTGTCCAATTTTACACCCATCCTCTTTTGTGCCGGGAGTAACATGATATATAATGACCGTGATGTACGAGAAACTACGCCGGCTGTTTACACCCTCCATCTTCGAAAATGAAGAAAAGACCCGTGCGGCTCAAATTCTAAATACCTTTGTGTGGATCGCCCTTGTGGTGGTCGGCACGATCACAGTTTCTCGCATCATCACCGGGGATTGGCAAAGCAGTTCTTCCAAAATATTTCTACCCATTGTGCTTTTGATTTTAGCCGCTACACAAGTCATCATCCGTTACGGACACATCCGCACGGCCGGCACGTTCATGGTCATCTTCATCTGGGTGGCACTGACCTATCAAGCGTGGCAATCCGATGGTCTGCGGGACGCGGCTGTACTGGTATATCCGGTCATCATATTATTGGCGGCGCTCCTCCTGGGTTGGCAGGAGGGAGTCCTCATCGGATTGTTGAGTGTGATCATCTTATGGTATTTTGCTTTTCAAGAAGCGAGCGGAAGCCGCCAATACGCCATCGACCCGCCCCTGAGTTATGCGAGAGACCTCACCGCCGTTTTTATCCTCTCCAGCGTCTTGTCTTATTTGCTGATCCAGCGGTTGAATCGTTCCCTGTCTGATGCGCGACTTGAATTGCGCGAACGTTTACGAACTGATGAACGATTGCAACTCCAAGCGCAATACCTGACTGCGCTTCACGAAACGACCTTTGGGCTGCTCAACCGTCTCGAGCTTCGTCCACTCCTGGGGTCGATCCTGGACCGTGTCAGCGATTTGCTGGATACCCCTCATGTCGGCATTGACCTGCTCGCAGCCGACGAGACCACTCTTCGTCAGGAATTGGGACGCGGAATTTTTTCGAACTTCAACGGAGCCACCACCTTAAAAGGGCGTGGACTAGTGGGTAAGGTTTGGGAGTTGGGCGAAACCATCGTCATTGACGATTATTCCAAGTATCCGCACAAAAACTTGGATGCGGAAGATGCGGGGTTTGGTGCTGTTATTGGAGCTCCGCTTAAATCCGGGACGAAAGTGGTGGGCACGCTCATCGTCGCTCATATCGATAAAACTAGGAATTTCAGACCCGAGCAGGTTGCCTTGTTGGAGCGTCTTGCCGCGCTGGCTTCACTCGCCATTGACAACGCCCGCTTGTATGAAAGCGCCCAAAGCGAAATTGCCGAACGTAAAGCAGTGGAAAAGGATCTACGTTCCAGTGAAGAGCGTTTTCGCAAGGTGTTCAACAACAGCAATATCGCCGTCACCATTGTGACCTTGGAGCGCGGGATCTTTCTGGAAGCCAACGACGCTTTCTGGCGGCTTTCTGGGCTTTCGCCCGAAAAGGCCCTTGGTCACTCTTCTTTGGAATTTAATCTGTGGAAAAAATCAGGGGATCGGGAAAAGTTCGTCAAGGATGTTTTGGAAAAAGGTTCGGTAGCTGGTGTCGAAGTGGACTTCCCCGGCGGCAAATCCTCGATTGCTTATTATGAATTGATCGACATCAAGGAACTGCCTTGCGTCCTCTGCATGTTCTACGATGTCTCCGAACAACGCCGTACGGAACTTGCTCTCAAGGAGAGCGAGGAACGCTTCCGCAAGGTGTTTTATGCCAGCCCGGTGGCGATCTGCATCACCACCCTTGATGAAGGAACACTGCTCGATGCCAACAAAGCCTACTGGGACTTGACCGGATACGATCCTCAAACCGCTCTGGGCAAGACCGTTGAAGAACTGGACATGTGGGATTCTCTGGGTTCTCGTCAAACCTTTGTGCAGAAACTTAAAGAAAAACGTTCCATCCTGAATCCCAGCTATGAATTTACCGAAGTGAAAACAGACCAACAACGCCATGCCATTGCGCTCTACGAATTGATAGATCTCAATGGACAGGCTTGTATTCTGTCCATGTTCTATGACATCACCGAAGAGAGACGCGCACAAGCTGCCCTGGCAAGCGCCGAAGCCCGCACGCGCGCCGTGCTTAACTCCATCCCCGATATGATCTTCGAGATCTCGAAAGATGGCACCCTGCTGGATTTCATGGCGTCTGCGGAGCTCAACCCGGTGATGGAACCTTCGCAATTCATTGGGAAGAATATTCTAAATTTGTTCCCGCCAACCATTGCCGAACAAACCATGTTTGCGTTGGAGCGCGTCCTTGCCACCAATCAGTTACATGCCTTTGAATATGGATTGCCACCCGGCGAGGAAGTCCAGTTCTTCGAGGCGCGTGTTTCGGCAGTGACCACTGAATCCGCCATCATCATGGTACGTGACATCAGTCAGCGCCGCTGGGTGGAAACCGAACGCGAAAAACTGATCCGCGAGCTGGAAGACAAGAACAGCGAACTGGAACGATTTACATACACCGTCTCGCACGATCTGAAATCGCCTCTCATCACCATCAAAGGCTTTCTCGGTTTTCTGGAAAATGATGCCGCCAGTGGAAACTTAAACCGCCTGCGCAGCGATGTCAAACGTATTGCTGATGCGACCGATAAAATGCAGCTTCTTCTGAACGACCTGCTTGAATTGTCGCGCATTGGCAGGCTGGTCAACCCGCCGCAATCAGTTCGCTTTAACGACATCGTGAAAGAGGCGCTCGGTTTGGCACATGGACGTTTGCAGAAAAGCGGGGTGCGCGTGCTGGTTCAGGATAATTTGCCCGCTGTGTATGGCGACCGTCAGCGTTTGGTGGAAGCCATACAAAACCTGATCGACAACGCCGCCAAATTCGTCGTGGATGATCCGCGCATCGAGATCGGGCAGGAAGGCTACGAGAACAACCGCCCGATTTTCTTCGTCCGCGACAATGGCATTGGCATCGCCCCCATCCATCACGACCGCATCTTCGGCTTGTTCAACAAATTAGACCCCGAATCCGAAGGGACAGGCATTGGACTCTCGCTCGTGAAGCGCATCATCGAGGTTCACGGAGGCAGGATCTGGGTCAGGAGCGAAGCGGGGAAGGGGGCTACTTTCTACTTCACGCTTCCCACGGGACCCGAATCCTGAATCGTGATATAACTGGCGTCATCTTATTTTGGAGGATTTGTAATGAAACACGCAGTCAGTATCAGCATTGGGTCATCCAAGCGTAACAAGGCTGTGGAAGTCAACCTGTTGGGGGAAATGGTACGCATCGAACGCATTGGCACCGACGGCGACATGGAAGCCGCCGCAAAAAAATATCAGGAATTGGATGGGACGGTCGATGCTTTTGGTGTCGGCGGTACCGATTTGGGCGCTTTGGCTGACGGAAAGTGGTATCCTTTCTATTCCGTCCAGCCGATGGTGCGTTTTGTCAAAAAGACCCCGCTCGTGGATGGTGGTGGATTAAAGAACACGCTGGAAAATAAGGCTCCCGCGTTTTTGGAAGCGAAGCTTGGTGATTACATCCGTCAGCGCGGCAAGAAGGTCTTGGTGACAGTCGGTGTGGATCGTTGGGGGTTGTCCAAGTCTTTTGTCGAAGCTGGCTATGAGACGGTTTTCGGCGATTTGATGTTCAGTTTGGATATTCCAATCCCCATTCGTAAACTTGGCAGTTTGAAAACCCTCGCCGCTTTGTTGATGCCCATTGCTGGGCGTTTGCCGTTTGAATGGATTTATCCCACCGGCGAGAAGCAGGAAAAACACGTTCCCAAATTCGAGAAATATTATCAATGGGCGACGGTCATTGCGGGCGATTGTCATTACGTCAAACGCCATATGCCGTTCAATATGCAAGGCAAGGTCGTGGTGACGAATACAACCACCCCCGAGGATGTGGAATTCTTCCGCAAGTGTGGCGTGAAATATCTCGTTACCACCACCCCTGTATTGGATGGTCGCTCCTTTGGCACGAACATGATGGAAGCGGCACTGGTGGCTGTCTCCGGTAAGGGACGTCCGCTTTCTTTCGATGAATTGGATGAAATGCTCACGAAACTCGGCTTCGAGCCACAATTGCAGGAGTTGAATTAGTTTATGAAGATCAATGCCATTGTCACAGCCGGTGGGATTCCCCAACCCGGTGACCCTCTTTACACGTACTCCAACGGCAACTCCAAAGCCCTGATCGATATTGCGGGCCAACCCATGGTCCAATGGGTATTGGATGCTTTGAGCGCATCCAAAGTCGTGGATCAGGTGGTTGTGATCGGGCTGTCTGCCAAAAGTAACCTGACTTGCAGTAAGCCGTTGCATTACATCTCCAATCAGGGGCGGATGCTGGCGAATATCGTTGCTGGCGTGAACAAGTCGCTGGAATTGAACCCCAAAGGAGAGTATGTACTTATCGTTTCTGCGGACATTCCCGCCCTCAAAGCTGACATGGTCGATTGGCTGGTGAAAACTTCCATGCAGACGCAGGATGACTTGTACTATGGTGTCTGTCCGCGTGAGGTGATGGAAGCGCGCTTCCCAACCTCCAAACGCACCTACACCAAGCTCAAAGATATGGAAGCCTGCGGCTCGGATATCAACGTCATTCACGTCAGCATGGCGACCGAACATCTCGATACTTGGGAGGAGTTGATCGGCAATCGCAAGAGCCCCCTGCGTCAGGCGGGTGTCATCGGTATCGACACACTCATCCAATTGTTGTTCCGTCAATTTACGTTACAAGGTCTGGTCGAGCGTGCATCTCAGCGCATCGGCATCAAGGGACGCGCCATCATCTGGGATCGCGCCGAACCCTGCATGGACGTGGACAAACCTCATCAGTTGGAATTGATGCGCGAAGACCTTGCCCGCCAACAGCGTGAAGCGAAGAAGGAAGTCGCTAGGCAGGTTAAATCGGCCGCATCTTCCAAGACAAGCACAAAGGGGACGGCAAAGAAAAAATGAGTCTGCGGCCTATCCTCGAACTCGATGCCCGACTTTCCAGTCAGATGCGCGTTGCTGAAAAGCCGGGTTTTTTACGCAACCTTGCCATTTTCTTCGCGCATTCCGGCGACTCGTGGTTTTGGGCGCTGGCGCTCATCGTCGCCTGGTTCTTCAGCAATTCCGATTGGCGCAAATGGGAAACGGTTGAATTCTTTGGCATTGCCGGACTTGCGGCCGTGGTGTTGGCGGTGAAATTTTTGGTGAAGCGTAAACGTCCCGAAGGGGAATGGGGTGGGATCTATCGCAACACGGACCCGCATTCTTTTCCATCAGGACATGCCGCGCGCGCATTTTTGATCGCCGTGGTGGCAACGGCT
The DNA here is from genome assembly GCA_023382575.1 of Anaerolineales bacterium. GTDB lineage: Bacteria > Chloroflexota > Anaerolineae > Anaerolineales > Villigracilaceae > Villigracilis. Next base: position 17,927 of record JAHDWC010000043.1, on the reverse strand, counting down.
CTGACTCCGCCCTGGTTGTCAGCTATTCTTTGGGTTTGGGCGCCGCTGGTGGCTTTGGCTCGCGTGGCGATGGGCGTGCATTATCTCTCAGACATCATTGCCGGGGCGATTTTGGGAGTCATCGTCGCACTGCTCGGTTTGCAGTTCTATCCATTTCTTGTGGACTGGTTCGCTTCGCTGACCGGTTTCCTCTTTTGGTAGCTTTTCATGAAATCTCACACATTTCGTCTCAAACCCGGCATGGACTTATTCGACTCTATCGAAGAGTTCGTCAAGCAACATCAGATCGAAGCGGGATGCGTTTTATCCAGTGTCGGCAGCCTGACCCATGCGACCTTGCGTCTTGCTAATCGCAGTTATTACAACGAGTATGACGGACATTTTGAGATCGTCTCGATGACTGGGACGGTTTCTGTTCATGGCTCGCACATCCACGTTGCCATCTCCGACGGCGATGGTGTGACCATTGGCGGGCATCTCGTCAGCGGATGCAAGATCTACACCACGGCTGAGATCGTCCTGCTCGAATTGGATGATGTCGTTTACAAACGAGAGTTATTCGAAAACGATTCGGGGTATGAAGAATTGGTCGTATATAAAAAATAGGGACACGGCACGCCGTGTCCCTACGGTTATTTGAGAGCCTGCAAAAACTCTTCCTGTCTTGTAACAGTTTCCTTCAAGCCCAGGCGTTTTCCCAACCTTGTTAATTGTGGCGGATCGACATAGGTCTGAGCCAGAATTTCTTCCTGTCCCAGCACCTCGCGGGCGGGACCATCCAGCAAGACCTGTCCATTTGACAGGGCGATGACACGCTCAAAGTTCTCGGCGCAGAAATCAATATCGTGCGTGATGGTAATGACCGTCTTTCCCTCACGCTTCAACTCCGCGATGACGTTGGCAATCCGTGCCACGTTGACGGCATCCTGCCCGGTCGTCGGCTCATCGAAGATGACGATGGGCGTGTCCATTGCGATGATGGAGGCCAGTGCGATCATCTTGCGCCAGGTGGGGGAGAGGTCGTAAGGATTCGTCTCGGTCTTGTCGCTCAGCTCGGTCAAGGTGAGCGCGCGCTGGACGAGCTCATCCACTTTCTCTTTGGCATATCCCAAATTACGTGGACCGAATGTAATCTCAGACAACACATCGCGCGAGAACAATTGATCATCGGGGTTTTGGAACACATACCCAACCCGCGACGCTAACTTTGCAACCGAAAATTGGGTCGTTTCCCAATCGCCGATGAAGATCGAACCGGAGGTCGGCTTGAGCAAACCATTGAAGTGACGCACCAGCGTGGTTTTGCCTGCACCATTCTGCCCGACGATGGCAACCTGTTCGCCAGATTGAATCGTCAGATTGATGCCTTTCAGCGCTTCCAAGCCGGTGGGATAAGTAAAACGAAGTCCTTTGATTTCGATGTTCACGACTTGAATCCTTCCACCGCCTCATCCAACGTGACGGGCAATTGCTTCTTCTTCCACAAGCCGCGCTTCTGCGCCTCTCTCGCCGCTGACGTGTAACGCGAAATCCCAAAGCCATTTTCCGATAACAATTCAGAAGTCAAGACCTCGTTCGGCTTGCCTTCCAAAAGGATCTCTCCGCCTTTCAGCGCCACCACGCGGTCGGCGAAGTTGGCGATCCATTCCACTTTATGCTCCACGAGGACAACCGTCATGCCTTCTTCTGCCATCTTGCGGATCACGCCGAAGACTTCGCGCGTGCCGATTGGATCCATTTGCGAGGTCGGCTCATCGAGGACGAGCAGCTTCGGTTTCATGACCAGGATCGAGGTCAGAGCGACGCGCTGCTGTTGGCCACCCGAAAGCGAATATGGGGATCGATCTGCCAGTTCGCGGATGCCCGTTCGCACCATCGCCTCTTCTACGCGGACCTTGATCTCTTCGCGCGGGATGCCGATATTTTCCAAGCCGAAAGCGATCTCTTCGAAGACGGAGTATTTCGCGCCCGAAATTTGATTGAAGGGATTTTGGAACGCCAGCCCGACGTTCAAGACCCATTCATCGAGCGTCGATTCGAGCAGGCTCGCCCCGGCAACTTCCACCGAGCCAGTCAGCTCGCCTTTGAAAAAATGCGGGACGAATCCAGCCAGCGTATAACACAAGGTGGATTTTCCCGCGCCATTCGGTCCGACGACCGCGACAAACTCGCCTTCGTTTATCTGCAAGTTGATGTTTTGCAAAACGGGGGTTTCAGTGAGCGGATATTTGTACGTGAGGTTGGTGAGATTTATGAAAGCCATATTCTGAGTGCGACGGATGCCAGGATGAGGATGACCAGAATCCAGCGCAAGCCTTTGTCGAAGCTGGTATCTGAAATTTCGTGTAGGGATGTTTTGGTTTTCTTGGAGGTGAAGCCGCGCGCTTCGATGGCGATGGCGCGTTCTTCCACTTCGGCCAGCGAGCCAAACACCAGCGGACTGACCAACGGAACCAATGAACCAGCCCGTTTGAGGAAGGTGCTTTCTGTATCAAGCCCGCGAGAACGCTGCGCCGCGATGATAGTTTGAGCTTTGGCTTGCATCTGCGGCAGGATCTGCAGCGTGGAGATGATGACGTACGCGAACTGTCCCGGCAATCCGCGTTGGGTCAGATCCGACATCAGCTCGCTGGGATGCGTGGTCAACAGCAGGAGGGCAAAGGAAGACACCATGACGAAGATGCGTGTGACGGTGAAGAAGGCGCTCCGCATCGCTTCTTGCGTGACGTCGAACGGTCCCAGCATGAAGAGGATCGTCTCTCCGCCGGGTAAAAACACGCTTTGCATCACGAACATGAATGTGATGGTCGGCAGAATGAGCTTTAACAACAGGTTGAGATATGGTTTTTGGACTCTGCCAATGAATGCCGCCAGGAAAACTGGAATCGCCAAAATGGGAGCCAATTCCGGCACAGAAAGGAACGCCGGGAGGATCATTGCAAAGACGAAGGTCAGTTTTGTCAGCGGGTTGAGCCTGTGCAGCGGGCTGTCCACGGGGACGAAGAAGGAACGGTTGGGATTCATCGGGGCAAATCTTACTCGAAAACAGGAAATAAAAAAAGCGGGAGGAGATATTCTCTCCTCCCGCCATATGGACTGTGCACTATCCGCCGGTCAACATCGGCAGGACGAAGATGCCGAACAGAATGAGCAACACCACCACCACAAGCGCGATGATGAGCTGGGTCTGTTTCTGTCCCTTTTCCACGGCAGCGTTCTCGCCGCGGGGGAAGCGGGCGAGGTAGCGCGCAGAAAGTCCGTCGATGATGGCGAAGGCCAATAGGCTGGTCGCGATCTTATCGAGCGGCTCCGAGATGAAGTTGGTGGTCAACACAGAGCTGACGAGGCTGCGTCCGGTCTCAAGCAGGAAGGCGGTAATGATGGAGGAACCGCTGGCTGAGATTCCGCCGAAGATGGCGATGCTGATCGGAGTCCCGACGATGGTGGCGACAATGGCGATGATGAAACCCGTCACGACCACTTTCCACCAATTCTTGAAGAAGCCAAGGTTGGCCATTACACCGGCAGTGGCGCCGATGGCGGCTGCGACCGGGAACCAGGGGAACCAACCTGGGTCGAGGATGATACCGGCGATGATGTTCGAGAGAGTACCTGTCAGCGCGCCAGCCCACGGTCCACAAATGACACCGACCAGAACGGTACCAATACTATCCAGATACACTGGCAATTTCAGAAGCAGCACAATCTGACCAATGGTCAGGTTAATCGCGATGGCTACTGGGATAAGCACCCAAGTCATAGTGATGAAATCCTTCTGGATGCGCTTGGTGAAATACGCCCAAGCAAACAGAAGGATCATGATCGCTGCGACGACTACGAAGTAAACTGCATTTTGCGAAATGACTTCCATCTTGCTTTCTCCTTTGTTAATGTGTTTAATTTTACAACACCGCTCTTGCGGGTTGGTCTCACCTTATTTTACTGCATAGACCTTCCATCCGCTCCAGAAACAGTTCCATGAACATACGCGGACGGACTCCCATAGCCACCTTCATATTTTTCGGCTTCTTCTCATAGTTGTAGAAATCTGCAAACGTGTTGCCCAACCCCACACCCGTCGAAATATCCACATCCACCACCAGATCTTGATAATCGCAGATCTCTGGCATGAAGGTCAGCGCCAGCGTCATCGGATCATTGATGACGCAACCGTCGATCTTTTGGTATTCGTCGTGGAATTCCATGTAGAAGCGCGTCGAATCCGAGATGAATTTCGTGATCGGCGAGTCGATCTTCTCCAGCCGGTTCAAGTCATCCTTTGTAAAGATGCATTGATAGGTCACATCCAGCGGCGTGAGGATCATCGGCATACCCGAATGAAAGACCACATGCGCCGCATGCGGGTCTACGTATGTATTGAATTCCGCCAGCGCCGTGGTATTCCCTGGATGTTGAATCGCCCCGCCCATGATGAACACCTCTTTGACGTTCTGCACGATGCGCGGCTCTTTTCGAATGGCAATGGCAACGTTCGTCAGCGGACCCAATGCCACCAGCGTGACCTCTCCCGGGCGTGACATGATCTGCTCGATAAGATAGTCGCTTCCATGCTGGATTTTGGGTTGAGTCTGTGGATCTGGAAGTTTGGCATACCCGAGACCTGTATCGCCGTGTGTCTCAGGTCCCAAAAGCGAATCTTTCACCAGCGGCACGTCACAACCTTTGAAGACAGGCACATGACTGGCTTTGGCAAGTTCCAAAATCGAAAGCGCATTCTTCGTCACCTGTTCGGTGGAGGCGTTTCCGTGAATGGTGCTGATCCCATCAAGAACGATCTCCGGCGAAGCCAGCGCCAGCAAAATGGCCAGTGAGTCATCGATCCCCGGATCAGAGTCTAAAATAATATGTTTTGGCATGGTTTGTCGTTGCAAGGGAATTGGTCCCTAAGCAAGCTCCTCATTGAAGTTTTTGTATCAAACTTTCCATTCTTGCAATAAATAATTCCACGAATTCCCGCCCACGCACATCAAGCGCCACCCGCATGTTGGCGGGTTTCTTCCAAACCTTCATGAAATCGGCGAAGGTCTTGCCCGTGGAAACGCCACCAGAAATATCCACGCTGACGTAATGCTCTTCGAGCTTCAGCAACTCCGGCGCGATGATCGTTGCCAGCGTCAGTGGATCGTGCAAGGCGCAGCCTGCAAAGCCTTCGTATTGCTGATAGAACGCCATGTAATCTGCCATTGCATCGCGGATAAAACGCGCAATATGCGAATCGACCTTGTTCAAGCGTTCGATGTCAGCCGGGGTGAGCAGGCATTTATAAGTCGCATCCAGGGGGATGAGCGTAATGGGAATGCCCGATTGGAAAACGACATGCGCGGCGTGTGGGTCCTCGTGGATGTTGAACTCTGCCAGTGGCGATATATTCCCGCCGCTGCGAATCGCTCCACCCATGATGACCAACTCCCTGATGGCGGTCACGATGCGTGGTTCCTTGCGGATGGCAAGTGCCACATTGGTCAACGGTCCAATTGCGAACAGACTGATTTCATCTGGCTCAGCCAGGAAACGCTCGATCAGGTAATCCACAGCATGCGTTTCGATCACTTTCAATTTCGGTTCAGGCAGATTTGCCTGTCCCAATCCGCTCGAACCGTGGACGGCTTCGCTGGAGTTGTGCGGCGATTTGAGCAGCGGATGCGAGCATCCCTGTGCGACCGGGATGTGACTGGCGTTTGCCATCTCCAAAATGGACAGGGCATTGCGCGTGGCTTTCTCCAACGTGACATTGCCTTGCACAGTGGTCAGGGCTTCGAGTTGGATTTCGGGTGAGGCGAGCGCAAGCAGAAATGTCAGCGCATCGTCTACGCCGGGGTCGGTATCGATGATGATTCGTCTTGGGGGCATAGTATCCTGTAGAGGCGGGAACTCCCGCCCAAAATTGTGCGATATGTACAAAACGGGGCGAGTATTCTCGCCCCTACTTGATAAACCTTGTCGCTTCTTCTTTTGTCGGCAAGGAGGGTTGTGCGCCGAATTTCGTAGTTGCCAATGCGCCGCACGCACATCCATAGCGGACGGATTCTTCGAGCGATGTTCCGCTTAACATCGCGGAGGCGAATCCGCCAATGAAGGCATCGCCGGCGGCGGTGGTATCCACCACGCTGACCTTGTACGCATCGATGTGAGTTACTTGCGTACTCGTCACCAGCAATGCGCCTTTACTGCCCAACGTCACAATGACAGTTTTTATGCCAAGCTTCAAAAGATCCTTTGCCGCAACTTCCGCGGACGAAGCATCGTTCACAGGAAGATTGGTCAACAAAGCGAGTTCACTTTCATTGGGAATGAGAATATCTACATTGGCGAGCAACTCAGCCGGCAGAGACTTGGCAGGCGCAGGGTTGAGAATGACGGTCAGACCGTGTTCGCGGGCTTTTTGCGCGGCGCGGAGAACTGTCGGCGTGGGGATCTCCAACTGAAGCAGGAGCAGCTTCGCGTTTAAGAAAGAAGCGGAATCCACATCCGCTGGCGTGACCTTGCCGTTTGCGCCTGGCGAGAGCACGATGCTATTCTGTCCGTTCGCATCCACCACGATGATGGCTGTGCCGGTTGCGGATTCATCCACGAGCACGTGCGAGGTATTCACTTGATTGGATTTGAGATTTTCAAGGAGGAATGGTCCAAAACTGTCGCTTCCGACCCGCCCGACCATGGCAACGCCTACCCCTTGCCTTGCCGCCGCCACAGCTTGATTCGCGCCTTTGCCGCCGGGGATGATTTGCAAGTCTTCCCCGCTGATGGTTTCACCCGGCTGGGGGAAACGCGGCGATTTGACAACCAGATCTGCATTGAGGGAACCGATGACGATGATGTCTGCCATGCGGGCAATTTTACCGCATCGTCACCGGATGACGCCAAATGCCGCATCGAAGAATTCGATCATACGCTGGGAGTATTCTTCCGGGATCAGGAATGGACCGTCGCAGTGGGTGGCTTCAGGGATGACCCAGGTCTGCGCGTTGGATCCTGCTATCTCTGCGAAGCGATGCGTGAAAAGTTCGCCTTCGCTGCCGAGGATGGGGAAGGGCGTTCCACCGCCGACGAACATGACCGGACGTGGGGCAATGTCTGGCAATACGTCGCTGAGCGGCGCGGGCGCTTCGATACCCAATTTGACGACGTACATCCAATCCAGCATGTAGTTACCTCCAATGAGCAATGCCATGAGCGGATTGGTCGGTGTGGGCATATCCTGTGCGCGGACGGATGAATTGCCATCGCCCCAGGTCGCTTCGATCTCAGGAAAGAGCGCAGCGCTGTACACGACGATGGATGCGCCGGTGGAGCATCCCGCCGCGCCGATGACTTCATCTGGGTTCTGCGAGTGAATGAATTGGATGGCGGCTTGCACATCGCGGGTGTCTTCCCAGCCATAGGAACGATATTCGCCTGTGCTTTCGCCGCTGGCGCGTTCGTCGTACATCAAGACGCCATAGCCTGCATCTGTCAGTTGTTGTGCGTGCCAGATCATGCCCGTGCGATTGCCGCCATAGCCATGCAATAAAATGACCGTCGCGCCGTTTTGCGAAGGCGTGTGCCAGCCTGCCAGCGTGACATTATCCTCGCTTCCAAAGGTGACCTCAGTTACGTCAAAGCCGAGATCGGGTGGAATGGTCACCTCGCTGGGTGCGGGCGCGGTTTCCATGAACACGGAGAGTAGATTCCGCTCGAAGGCAACGAAGATGGAAAGCGCCAGCAGGATTCCGACTCCAAAGCCGAGCAGACGCAGGATATATTTTGTGTAGTAAATGACTTTTCCGCTGAGAGTTTCCGGCAGGACGATGTTCCCCTTTTTGTTTTTTGCGCTTTGCCAGAGTTTGAAGATGAGGAATGAGAACAAAAGGATAATGAAGACGACTTCGCCGATCATCCAATAGAAATAAATGCTCATGATTATCTCCTCGGTGACACCACTCCACCTTTTACCTCCCAAATCTCCGCGCCTTCGGAGAATTCAGAAGCAAATAATGATAAGTCTGTGGTCGTGAACAACACCTGCTGATCCTGACTGACGTATTTCAGCAAATCCGCGCGGCGATGGGTGTCAAGCTCTGCCATTACTTCATCGAGCAAAATGACTGGATACTCGCCCGTGCGTTCCTTCATCCATTCGACCTCGGCGAGCTTCAACGCCAACAGCGTGGTACGGATCTGTCCGCGCGAGCCGTAATCGCTCACATCCGCTTTGTTGATGATAAAACGCAGATCATCGCGATGCGGACCCATGGTGGTTACGCCGCGTGAAATTTCTTCGCCGCGAATCTGCCTGAGGCGTTCCATGAATCCATCCTGAATTTCCTTCAACTCAAGCGCAGAGCGGTCGATGGCCGTGTCGAGTTTCAAGCCGAGTTGTCCGTTGGGCTTGGGCAGCGGATCGTAAGCGGGTTCATAAGCGAGGCGCAAAATTTCGGTTCCACGAGTCAACTCATGATGGACGCGCGAAGCGAGACGTTCGATCTCCTGCACAGCCTGGATGCGCCACAAAATGATCTGCGCCCCAAACTTCACCAACGCCTCATCCCAGACTTCAAGCTGATTGCCGTTGCCCCCATTTTCATTCAACGCTTTGAGCAAAGCATTGCGTTGACTAAGCGCCTGCGAATACTCACCGAGTGCGCGTGCATACGAAGGGACGGCTTGTGCCAATGCGAGATTGAGATAACGGCGGCGTTCGTCAGGCCCGCCTTCGATGATCTGCGACATCTGCGGCACGAAGATGACCGCATTGAAATGTCCGATAACATCGTTGGCGTTGCGTTTGACTCCGTCCAGCAAAATTTCTTTTCGCAGGCGCTGTCCGTTCGCGCCGGTCGGTTCGAGGATGAGGCGCACTTCGAGACGATGGCGGCTTCGTCCGCGCTGATAATCTGCCACCAGGCGCGTCACTGCCAGCGGATTTTTCGCCTCGTGAAAGTTGACGATTTGCCGGTCGGCGTGGGTTTGGAAGGAAGTGAATGCCGCCAGAAAATAGATCGCTTCGAGGACGGATGTTTTTCCCTGCGCATTTTGTCCTACCAACACAACAGCCCGCCGTGGAAGTTCAGTATCCAGGCGGGTGAGGCTGCGAAAGTTGGTGAGCGAGAGGTGGCGTAAATGCATGTTTTGTGGGGGCGCCCTTGCTACGGAAGATTCATTTCCAGTTCGAGTTCATCCCGAAGCGGGATGCCGTTCATTCCAATGAGAGGAATGGAAGGTTTTAGCTTCCTTGTTTCGGCGATTGCACCACGGCGCAGGGCGCACAACTCAAAACCGAATTTTTGATAAAACCTGAGTGCGTTCAAGTTGTCGTTGGTGGTGGACAGAAAAAGACGGCGACATCCGTGCTTCTTTGCTTCACGGATAACTTCATTCATCAAAGCCGTGCCGATGCCCTTGCCTTCTTCCAAACTATCGAGCGATGTGACTTCGCATCCCTCACCGCGGACTTGGAAGGTGAGCAATCCTTTCCATTCGCCAAAGACAAAGCCTTCGACTTCGTCGTAGCGGATCGTATCGCCGTGTACGATCATGAAGTCTGCACCCCAATGCTGAATCCAAAACTCACGCAGCAGGGACAGGTCTTCGGGAGTCAGGAGGCGGATGTCAGCCTGCATGCTTAATCCAAGGGGATGTCTTCCTCTTCTTCGGCGGGTTTCCAGATGCGCGTGGCGCGGTCAGTGAAAAGTACGCCGTTCAGGTGGTCGATCTCGTGCTGGAAGATGCGGGCCATCCAGCCTTTCACTTTGAGCTTGACGGGTTGCCCGTGGCGGTTGAGTGCCTTGACCTGGATCGCTTCGTGGCGTTCTACTTCGCCGACCAAACCGGGAATGGAGAGACAACCTTCCACACCCATGACTTTTTCTTCAGAGGCTTTGACGATCTCCGGGTTGATGAGCACAAATTGTTTCTTCTTGGGAGGGGGAGCGCCCTCTTCCTGTTCTTCATCTTCGCCTTCGGCATATTCGATGACAGCCAACTGCATGGGCAGGTTGATCTGCGGCGCGGCAAGCCCCACGCCTGGCGCATCGCGCATGGTTTCGAACATGTTGTCGATTAGTACTTGCAAGTCTTTGTCGAATTGAGTGACGGGTTTTGCCTTTTTCCGCAGGATGGGTTCAGGCAGATGTACGATTTGTAGTAACGCCATGTACGTTATTCCTTTTTCTATTTCTTCCCACCGGATCGGTGCGCTTATCCGTGGTTTCGAGCCGCTATCATACTTGGTTTGTGGATTATCCGCCACCACCTTCCATGCCGCCACTGCCAAAATCCATGTCGCCATCGCTGCTGCCGTCAAAGCCCGCATCTTCGCCGATGCCATCATCTCCGCCGAGCGGAAGGTCGTCCAGTTTCTTGCCTTCTTTGCTCGCCGCCGCGAAGGGATTCGTTGCACCAGTGTCCTCTTTTTTGGCGGCGCTGGGGAGGTTGAATTCATTCAGGTTTTGATGATAGGCTGCCAGCCAGGTCGCGAAGCGCTCGCGGTCTTCCTTGCCGGCGTCTTCGCTCTTCTTGGCAATGCGCGTCGCACGTCGACGATTGATATCCGCTTGCACACTGGCCGGGTCCATGACATCTTCAAACGCCATTTGCGTACCGCCGACTGAGATGTTCACTGTCCCATAATTGAAGAGGTAGGCGATCAATCCATCGCGTTTGTAGGCGGTGCTGAGAATGTTCTCGATCTGTGCTGAGCGGCGTTCTTCCTTGCCGAAGGGTTTGCGGTCGATGTCGTGAATCTCGTCATCGGTGACGAGGAAGGTGTCATTTTTCCAGTCGGTGTATTCGTACCACAGCCAAAATGCGACCGGGATTAAAAGCAATGGGATGGTGACTGCCAATGTGTCGGGGCTGGGAATCCCGGAGGCGTTGGTGTGGATCAATGTAATCTCTGCTGTCCGGTAGATGTCATACAGCCGCCAGAAGAAGAAAGCGATACCGGCTGTCATCAAACCGAGCGGTTTCCATGATTGTTGAAAGAGCACAACCCAATGTTTGCGATAGGTGACCTTGCCCCCGTCTTCGATGCGTAACTGGAACAGGTTTTGCATCGCCAGTACCCACATCGGCGTCTTGGCAATTTTTTCTTCATCTGCCACCACGACCGGCGTCAACTCTAATTTTGGACGCTTCTCAAGCGGCATGCCCAGCTTCTCTTTGATGGTGTCTTTCATCACCGAGATCTGACTGCGCGTGGTGATGGCTTTGGTGCGTTCCCAGTATTCGCGGATCATGTCTGCTGCCTGCGTGGGGTGATCGACATGGTCGAATTCCAGTTTGCCGACGAAGGTCCGCACGATGACGTTGCCAAACTTGAAGACGCGTCCCAGCATGTCTGTTTCCACGCCGACGGAAAGGATGGTTCCCAGCGGCGCTTCCTGACGGCTGTCGTGCAAGCCGATGACTTTCTCCAGCCAGATAACCCGTTGATTGGTGACGATGTAATAATCGTTGCTCCAATCGATGTATGTCCAGAGCACCCAACCCAGCACAATGACCGAGATGATCGTCCCGACCGCGTAGGGAGTGGTGGCATTTGTGATGAATCCCATGACGAACAAGCCGATTGGAATGAGCATCGACAACACCGGCGCGATCAACGCCTGATACAAACGGATTTTGTGTCGCCGCGCAATGAAGTAAATGACCTCGCTCTTGCCGAGCCATTTGAAGTTCGAGGCGCGCGCCAGTTTGCGGCTCTTGATGGCCACTTGGAAATTTGGTTTTAAGATTTCGTATTGCGTAAGGAGAGTTTCGAACACCTGCCGCGAGATGAACAACAACACACATTCGTCGAGCGTGGTGACGGTGGCAGAACGGTTTCGGTTTTCGAACAACGCTTCCTCGCCGAAGTAATCTCCGGCATACAACACCGCAAGTTGACGATCTGGCTTATCTTTTTCGGCAGATGGCAGCGTGATCTTCACCCGCCCTTTGTAGATCATGTAAAACCCATCAGGTTTGTCGCCGCGTTTAAAGACTGTCGCTCCGGCGGAAATTTCCCTTTCCACCAGACGCGGAGCAATGCCGGCTAACTGTCCCTGATCCAGCCCGCTGAAGAGGTGAACTTTATCGAGAAATGCAATGCGTTGTTGGAGTTCGATCACACGTTGATTCTATCAAACTTCACGCACAATGGCGCAACCATACGCGGGTGATTCCGTCAGCGTGGGGAAAGCTCCCGCCAACAGCGCTTCCACTGCCTCGTCGAGATAGAAGCGGGTGGGTGTGCGCTGGCGAAAGGTGACATCATCCACAGCGCCGCGATAGCGTAGGATTCCATTCCGATCAATGACGAAGACATGCGGCGTGGTTTGGGCATCGAACAGGTCTGCCACGCGGCAATCCGCATCCTGCAAGACGTTTGGCAGGTGTCGCATTTCAGCAGCCTCTCTCAACGCTGTAAGCGTTTCGTTGCGGTTCGACGCAATGGTCAGCATGGACACTTCCTCCTGCCATTGCACGAACATCGAGAGGATGGCTTTATCTGTCCGCTCTGAATGTGGACATTCGCACGACCAAAAGTTGACGATGACGATCCGCCCGTGGTGGTCAGTGAGGCGATGGAGCTTGCCGTTGAGATCCGGTAATTCAAAATCGGGAACTGGTTGATTAATTTCCATAAATTTATGTAGGGGCGAAGCATGCTTCGCCCCTACGCGATCAATCCAAAATCCCAACCCCCGCCAATTTCTCAATCACTCCCACAACCGCAGAATTGTCCAACTCGCCCATGCCAAACTCGATCATTTGACGGAAAAGTTTGGTATTCTCTTCGGCGGCTGAAATGGGAATATCGTATTCCTTGGCGGTATCCAGCACAATGCCCATATCCTTTAATTGCATGTAGGCTTTGAAGCCAGGGTTGCGATTGCCGTCGAACAAACGCGGCGGTTTGACGTCGAGAGACCAGCACTGCGCTGCGCCGCCCTTGATGGCATCGACAACTTTCTTCGGATCGACCCCTGCCTTCTTCGAGAAGACCAACAACTCGCCCATCGCCACCATCTGTGCCGCGACCATGATCTGATTGGCGGCTTTGGCGACTTGTCCCGCACCTGCCTCGCCGACATGCGTTACCGTCTTACCCATTGCTTGAAAGACAGGCATCACGGTTTCGAGCGCTTCGGCTTCACCGCCGACCATGATGGTCAGGGTGCCGTTCTTCGCGCCGATATCTCCACCGGAGACGGGCGCATCGAGCGCCAGCACGCCTTTTTCTTTCAGCGCCGCGGCGATCATCCGCGCTGATGCGGGTTTGATGGTGGAGTTATCCACGTAGATCAAGCCGGGATGTGCGCCGGCGACGATGCCCTTTTCTTCGTCTAATGCCACTTTTTCCACATCGGGGGAATCTGGCAGATTGGTAAAAACAATATCCACTTGTTGAGCAACTTCCGCGGGAGAAGAGGCGGCGATGGCGCCTTCCGCCACGAGTTCATCCACGGCAGCGCGTGAACGGTTGTGAACGACGACGGGGAATCCCGCCTTGAGAATGTTTCGTGCAATCGACTTGCCCATCAACCCCAAACCGATATATCCAACTCTTAACATGCAGAGACTCCTTGACTGAGAATGAAGCGATTATAACCTTGCCTCAAGTTGATTAATTACAATCACCCCATTCCATTGGAATGGGGTGATTGTTGAGATCGGACCTTACTTGATCGTGTAGGTGACGTTGACTGTCACGCTGATCGCCAGTTGACCGGGTTGGATCGGCACGGCGCTTTCCATTGCCGCTCCACCGCCGCCGCCCTTGCCCTCAAAGTAGGGGGTTGGGTTGCTCTCGTAGTAGTTGATGGTCTGAATGTCTACGAGGGATACGCCAGCAGTTTCAGCCAGTTCTTGTGCTTCCAGCTTGGCATCTTCCACGGCTTTCGTGCGAGCTTCCTTGGTGGCTTCTGCCTTGTCTTCCACATCGAATTGGATGCTGTAGATGTTGTTAGCGCCTGCGTTCACAGCGGCATCGAGCAGATCACCCAAATTTTCAAGGTCACGCACGGTCACGTTGACGGTATTATCCACCGAATAGGTCGTGCCCGTGATCTGACCGGCAGGATCATACTGCGGGTTCGACCAGATGCTGAAGTTCGTCGTGCGGATATCCTTCTCTTCCACACCAGATTCCTTGATGGCAGCGATGACCGCATTGGTCTGTCCCTTATTGACTTCGACCGCCTCGGCAGCATTTTCACGCTGGGTATTCACACCGATGTTGATGTAAACGATATCGGGCGTCAGATACACAACACCCAGCCCGCTCACGTTCAAAGTCCGCGGGGTTACAGGCGCGGCCTGATTAACAGTGGTCGGTCCGCAGGCACTGACCGCCAGGGCCAGAATTGCCAAAATAGCAAAAGCTAAATATTTCGTACGCATGGTTGGTCTCCTTTATATTGATTATGCACCATAATGACGCCCATCGTTCCAAAAAGTTCCCAACCAATCGCTTGAATTTTGCCTCATTACCGGCTAAAATTTGCACAAATGTTCTACAAAGTATCGCCACTGCGATAAGGATATTATGCCAATCAACTATCAGGAAATCTATTCACAGATCAAGCAAGTCGGCTTGGGTGCGAAAGAAAGACGGAAGAAAAAGGAAGAAGCGCAAGATCAGGCTCAAACCTTGCTCGAAACCTATTCTTCGCAGTTGGACTTTCTACGCTCCAAAGTGGACGCCGCCAAAACAGCGGATGCCAACATCCGCTGCGCAGTTCCATTGGCAGAGGCGCTCGCCTCCTCCCACCCGACGCCTGATTCAATATCTCAAGCCACGCTCATCGCAGCTGACGGCTCCCAATCCATCGCGGACCGGCATAGCCCGGTGCAGTTTTGTGTCATCAATGTGGGCGGAATCATCATGAAGCCGAACTCTGGCGAGACACCATCGGTGGAAGTGGACAGCGAATTGTTCTTCGGCGATGCCATCGAAGAGAACGGCCTCACTACCGACGGCGGCGTCGCCCTGCGGCGTGACCTCGCCGAGCGCAGCGTCATCGAAAAAATGAGCAAGGACATTAAAGGCGCAGTCGTCTCGTTTACAGATGGCACGCTCGAAATCTTCCGTTCTAAAGACGTGGATAGTCCCAGCCTGTATCGCGATACAGTCGATAAATACATCTCAGTCCTCTCGCGCTTGCAGAGTCGCGGCATTATCTCGGCCGGCTACATTGACAAGCCCTCTTCCAGTCTGGTGGTCAAACTGCTCGAGCTGACGCAGATTACCATCCCCGAAGAGATGGAAAAACTGCGCAACGCGCCGCCGCTCAAGTACGTCACTGACCGCTGGCTGTTCGGTTACAACAACAAGCTATTCCAGTTGCTCCCCCCCGGACATCGTTCTGCCGTGTTCAAGATCCAATCCAGTGCCGAAAAGAATTACAAAGGCGTACTTGAATTGCACTTCTTCTATCTCAACGTCGGTACGGAGGGACACCCCTGGCCTGTGCGCGTGGAAATTCCGCGCTGGGTGGTGGATGACCGCAAACAGCTTGACTTGCTCCATGCTGTATTAGTGGAGCAATGCCGCATGATGGGCAGTAAGCCGTACCCATATCTCTTGCATCGCGCGCATGAGACGGCGGTTGTGAAGAACGAAGAGAAGTATCAGATCGAGCAAATGCTTCAGCAGGAGTTGCGGCGCAATAGCGAAGACGTGGACGAGGGTTCAAATAAACAATCGGCAAAGGACTTAAAGGGGAGAACCAAATTCGGGTGACCTCGGTATCATAGCCGCCTGCTGCTTTCAAGCATTGAAAATTTTAGCGGCAAAAAGGATATGAAGAATGTTCGTTTGTTTCGGAAGTCTGTTTTTAGTGGTGATCGGTTTACTTGGCATCTTTGCCAAAGATATGATGTGGGATCTGACCGTCTGGCAGAACCAAATGCAGGGACTCGCCTCCGACCGCACCGATACCTGGGATACGATGACGACCATTGGCGGTGTGGTTGCGATTATCTTTGGTGCGTTGGGCGTGTACATGTTTTTCACAAATGGATTGTAAGGATGTATCCCTGTTTGGCGGCTGTAACAAAAAGGACCGAGGCGAATTCCGCCCCTACGGAGAAATAAGATGACACAACCAATCGAGATCGGACGTTTACTTCGCGCAGGCACAACGGGATTCATTGCGGGCTGCCGCGTGAATCAGTTGAGCGTGCCTTCATTCGGGGCGCTGGTCCGCGCGCCGCTGACGGATGGGTATCAGGTCTATGGCTTGATCCATGATATTCACATTGACGATGACGGGCTGGTGCGTCAGTTGGTGACAGCCGATGGAGTCAGCGAGGAAGTGATGAAGGACAACCGCGAGCGCCGCATTGTGCCCGTGGAGATGTCCGTGCTGGCGGTGGGCTATGAGCAGGATGGCAGGGTTCATCATTTGCTGCCGCCGCGTCCGCCACTGAGTTTGGATGTGATCTATGCCTGCGATGAGAAGGATATGATTCGGTTTACCGAGAAGTTTGGGTATTTCCGTCATATCTTGAATGGCAAGGATGTGCCCGTCGGCGAAGTCGTCGCGGCGCATATTTTGCAGGCGGGCAAGGCACGGGGAGTGGATGGCTCGCTCTGGATCGAGTCCGCGACGCAGGAAGTGATTACGCTGCTGAGAGATGATTACCCG
Organism: Anaerolineales bacterium; assembly: GCA_023382575.1. GTDB lineage: Bacteria > Chloroflexota > Anaerolineae > Anaerolineales > Villigracilaceae > Villigracilis. The sequence goes on along the minus strand of JAHDWC010000043.1, from coordinate 1,293 downwards.
ACGCTGATGAGCGTGCTGGGTGCCTTGGCGGATATTTCTTAAGAGCAATCAACCACGAAGGAAGATCAAAAGGTTTTAAACCTTAGTGACACTTCGTGACCCTTTGTGGTAAAGATTTTTTAGGAGGAATATGGAAAAGAAAATTTATGCTCCTGTCCCGCCGCATGTGGAGAAGGTTGGTAAGGCGGTGTTGGATGCAGCATTCAAGGTGCATACTGCTCTGGGTCCTGGTTTATTGGAGTCGGTGTATGAGACTTGTACAGCATTTGAATTGAAGGAAAGCGGTTTGAGCGCTCCGACTCAGATTGGGTTGCCAGTGACCTATCGCGGTATCAAGATGGATGCTGGGTTGCGTCCAGATATGATCGTGGAAGATTGTGTGATCGTTGAGTTCAAGTCTGTGGATACGGTGCATCCGATCTTCGATGCGCAGTTGATCACGTATTTGAAGTTGACGGGAATCCGCTTGGGATTTTTGATCAATTTCAATGTAGTGCATTTGAAAGACGGAATTAAAAGGATAGTGGTGTAAGAGGAAAAACCACAAAGTGTCACGAAGGGACACAAAGGATCACTAAGGAAAACCTTTGTGACCCTTCGTGGTAAAGAATCCTTTGTGACACTTAGTGACCCTTTGTGGTGAAAAAGAGGTTTTTATGAACATGCAGCGAACTCAAATTGGTTATCTCGTCGGCGGCGGACTCAAAGAGAACTTCCGCGTGCGGCTCACCAAATCTCCGCAGGAGATTCAGGAGGGGGCGTTTGTGGTCATTCAGAGCGGATGGTGGAATTATTACGGCATCGTGACCGACATCCAACTCGGTGCGACGGACCCGCGCTTTGCGGATGAGCAGATGGAGGGGCGCTTCCCGAAGCATATTTCGGATGCGTTGCATAAGAAGGCGTTGTATGCGAACCTTGAGGTGCTGCCGAATCTGATGCTGGAGGTGGGACCCGAACTCGGCACGCCTGAGTATAAGGATTGGCAGGGCAAGATCGATGCGGGCTTGAAAGATGCACCGCGCATTTTGCCCGTCAAGAATGTGCCGCCGCATCATGCGGTTGTGTCGCTGGCGAATGAGGGCGATATCGCGGAGATCTTCGGTGACCCGAACAGGGACGGCAATTTTGTGGTCGGCTATACACGCGAGCAGAATCATCCCGTGTGCATTGATTTGGATAAGTTCGTGCAGCGTTCATCGGGAGTCTTCGGGGCGACGGGGACGGGCAAGTCGTTTCTGACGCGTTTGGTGCTGGCGGGGTTGATGAAGCACAATCAGGCTTCGGTGTTGG
>JAHDWC010000042.1 GCA_023382575.1 Anaerolineales bacterium | reverse complement strand
CTTCTCTCGTAAGATCTGTAGCTAAAAAGAAGAGTTTACTGGCTGGATACAACGCTGCATGCAAATAAGTCAGTACCAGCGAAATAGCAATGGACCACCCGGCAAAACGGATGATTTCCCGCAAGCGTGGTCGAACAATAAAGAATGCCAGGAAATTCTGGATGAAGTTCGTCAATGTGATTCCAAAGGTCAGCACGCCTCCTGCCGCCAATGCAAAAATGGAGCTATCTTTCGACTGAAGGATCAGGAGAAAAAGGAGCAACGCAAAGGAAGAGAAAATATAAGTTTCTACAACGCTACCAAAAAAGAAATGAGAAGCGCTTGCACCAAGCAATATTGCCATCCAAAAAGCGTATATCTTACTGCCAAACTGACGTTTAACGAACAACCACATGAGAAATACGCACGCTCCCCCTGTGAGTGTATTGAAAAGAATCGCAGAAAACCCCAGGTCTTGAGTGAAAATATTCAAGAAATGCCCAAATGGCTGGAAAATAAAATATGTAAAGGGATGTGGACCTCGCATCTCGAAATCCTGCACATCCGAAGAGGAAATGCGACGCACCCATGAACCAATATCTGCATCAAAGAGATTATCGACTTGGGAAACGCCAAAATTATTGAAGGTTCTGCCGAAGTATAGATATGCCAGAGTAAATGCAATGGCTAATAAAATACCCGGCAGATTATCACGAATGGCATGAAGATCGAATCGAAACACATCCGGCTTCCATCTGATCGTTATGCCATCGATCCATGTAAAAAAGAAGATGGTTCCCAAAGCACAAGCCAACAAGAACACCATCAATACCTGTTCTATGACGGCACGCTCTGACATGTGAAGAATAAAGAAATTGAAACTATACGATAGCACCAAGGCGATCGCAGCAATTAAGATAAACCCAAATGTTCTTTTTAGCAGCATATTAAACCTATTGTTGATATTCCCAAAGGCAGTAAGTATCGCCCCTATTAAGGATTTTCGTTCAAAAAGACAGTGAAATCCAATTCACCCGGTGAGGCATTAAAGCTCGTCAACATCGCCGCGGCTTCACTGCGATGTTGCGTGCCGTGATTGACCAAATGATACAAGCAATGCCAGAGGATACGGTCTCGCTGGATTCCGCCCTCGACCGTGTAGCGCAGGTGACCGTCCATATCTGCATCTGTGAGGCGGTTCAAATAGGACCGCAGGGCGATTTCTTCCTCTTTAAATTTCCTCTCCAATGACTTGAAGTCTGGGAAATCCCCCTCCTCCCATTCTTCGACAATCTCATTGGTTTCAAAAAGAACCCGCCAAAGACGCTCCCCATCCACGATGTGGAATAACGTTCCGCGCAAACTATTGGAAGTAAATTCGGACTGGACGAGAAGTTGTTCTTGAGAAATCCTGGATGCGGAAGCGAGGATCTTTCCGTTTGCCCAGTAATTATATTGGTAGATTAGTTGAATATCATGCAGCTTCATTTTTTCAGTATAGCACAGGGTCATCGGGATGTTATGTGTCTACTTCCCCACTCGCATCGCCCAGGCATCGACTTCTTCACTCTTGCCCTTCAACTTCAACGTGCGCGCTTCCATACCATCTGGTTTTAAGCCTGCTGCGGCGCGAGTCGCTTCGCTGATAAGAACTTCACCTGCTCTGGCTTGAGACGTGAGTCGCGCCGCCGTGTTGACCGCATCACCCAACATGGCAATATTCGAGACGCCGCCCTCCGCACTGACCGAACCGACATAGGCAAGCCCAGTATTGATTCCTATTCCGATGGGAAGCCACGGCTGGGAGGAGCCGCCATAGCCCATCGCCCTCATGATGCGTTGACTGGTTTCCACAGCCACTTTGGCATGATCCTTCCCGGCAAAGCCTGGCACAAAGAATCCTGCCACTTCATCGCCGAGCAGCTTTTCGACGAAACCATAACTTTTGAAATACTCATCCGCCGCGGCGCGATAGAAGCGAGAGATCAACTTTCCGTATTCGCGCGGGGTGGTCTTCTCTGCCATAGTGGTCGAGCCACGCACGTCCACGAACATGATGGAAATTTCCAGTTCCACGCCGCCGTGATATTCAGTTGCAAATTGCTCGCATAAATTACACAGATGCGGATTCAGCTTCGATGGCTCGACATTCCAAAGCAATTTCCAAATTTTGCCGCCAATGCCCTCAAAGGGAATATAACAAACTGCACATCGCGGACTTTTCGGAATCCGCTTGATGAGCGGGCGAAAGAACTTCCGCTCGAACCACGGCGCATTCATATGCTCTGGCATTTCCCCTTTGGTGAGGTAACTATGCCAGGCATCTCGAATCATCTCTTCACTAACCTTGCGGTCGTTCATACTCCATGTCCTACACCAATAAAGTTTCGTACCGATAAAGTTTGAAAAGGTTTAACGCAGCAAGCCTCTCGCGAACGCAAGCAAAGCTTGCACATCATTGAAGTTTGTCACCATGCCTACAGAGATCCGCACCGCGCCCGAAGATTTGCCATCGATACACAAGCGGAAGTCATCAATGGACAAACGGTCTTGGTTGCCGGGGCGGGTGAAGCAGACATCCAATTCCACACGCGAGATACCAAGCGCCACCTCGCCCGCGCCGGGGTTGCAGAAACAACCCGTCCGCAAAGAGATGTTGACTTTGTTCGCTTCACTTTCGATGAAGCGATGGTCGAAGGCTTTGCCGTTTTGGTCATAAAAGTTGACCGTGACGGCTCCGCCTCTTCCTTCGGCGGAAGTGGGTCCAAAGACCCGAACCAGCGGCTCGTCGTTACTGTGTTTCAAGGCGGTCAGATTTTCCAGCAACCAGCCGGTGAGTGTTTTGACACGCTCGCCAATGACGTCATAGCCAATGGACTCAATATGCTTCAATCCGATTTCGAGGGCGGGGATGTTGAGGTAGTCGAGTGTGCCGTCTTCAAAGGCAGGCGCACCGTCGGCGAGATAGTATTTGTCGCCTTGCACGGATGCGACGGTGATCGTCCCACCGGCAAACCAGGGACGATGCAATTTCGCCAGAGCAGATTTGCGGGCAATCAGGGCGCCAAGTCCTGTAGGGTAGCCGAAAATTTTGTAGAAGGAAATAGGAACAAAGTCCGGTTTGACCTTGCTCAGGTCGAGTTTGCTGGTGGGGACAAATGCCGCCGCGTCGAGCAACACGTCCCAGCCGTGGGCGTGAGCCTTCTCAATCCATTCGAGCGGATGCTTGACGGAAGAGAAGTTCGATTGGGCGGGAAAAGCAAACAGGTTATGACCCGCCTTGGAAGGTCGCGACAATTCCTCTTCCAGTTGTGAAGTGTCGACGCGCATTTCAGGCAGCATGACCGGGATGTAGGTCACCTCTGCTCCACGCGCATGTGCGAACTCGCGAATCCCATTGACCGAATTGTGGTTATCAAAAGTTAAGAGGTAACGACCATTGGGAAAAGGATAACTTTCGCCGACAAGTTTGAGTGCACCGCTGGCATTGGATGTGAAGATGGCGAGATATTCGTCGGGATCGGCGTTGAAGAATTTGAGGATGTACTCGCGCGTGCCTTCGACCAGATGCGTGGCAGCAAGCGAAGTGGGATTGGTAGAGTGCGGATTGCCAAAGACGTTTTCTTTGAGCAGTTGGTGATGTTTCTCGACCTGCGATTCGGCGTAGATGCCGCCGCCGGTGTAATCGAAATAAATGTGCTCGCCTGAGTCGAGGCGGGTGTAGTCGGTCTTGCGAAGTTCATCAATTTTTTCGGTTTGTTTGTAGGTGGGGTATTTTTGAAGAAAGATTTCAAATTCAGTGGACATGCACTTCTCCTGTTTTGTCCACAGATAAACACAGATCGTTCAGATGGCAATCTGCGTTTATCTGTGGTGTATTTTCTTATGCTTTGACCGGATTGCTTAACTTGCCAAGTCCTTCGATCTCTACATCGACGACATCGCCATTCTTTAACTCGCCTACACCGGCGGGTGTGCCAGTGAAGATCAGATCACCGGGTTCGAGCGTCATCACGGATGAGACATAAGCAATGAGCGTGCCGACATTGAAGACCATATCCCGGGTCGAAGCCATCTGGCGCATCTGCCCGTTGACGCGACAAGTGACCACCGCATCAGATGGGTCGAAGTCGGTGTCGATCCAAGGACCGAAGGAACAGAACGTGTCGAAGCCTTTAGCGCGCGTCCATTGACCGTCTGTTTGTTGCAGGTCACGAGCAGTGATGTCATTGCCAATGGTGTAGCCGAAGATGTATTCTCTGGCTTCTTCTGCGGTGACATTTTTCGCGCGTTTGCCGATCACGACCACCAATTCGCCTTCATGTTCCACCTGTTTGGATTGCGGCGGCAGGACGATATGGTCTCCTGTTGCAATGATGGAGGAAGGCGGTTTGAAAAAGATGAGCGGGACTTTGGGAACTTCATTGCCCAACTCTCTGGCATGTTCCACATAGTTGCGTCCCACACAGACGATCTTGCTCGGCTCACACGGCGCGAGGATCTTCAACTCCTTGAGCGGAGTCCGTGCCTCGCGGCGGCGGTATTCACCGAAGATGTTTCCCTGAACCTCGCCGATCTTTTCTTCCAATATCCAGCCATAAGTGGCGGCGCCTTCAGGGTTTTGATAACGAACAATACGCATGGTTCCTCTTTCAGAAGACGAAGGTCTGTCGTCTGTGATCTATTTTCCCTTGTACTCTACAATATTTAAACGATCTATATCCAGCAGCATTTCGCTGATGGATTTTGCATACAGCGGATGGACCAGGTCGGGGGCGATGTCATTCAACGGCACCAGCACAAAGGCGCGTTGATGCAAACGCGGATGCGGAATCACCAAGGGCGGCGAATCCACGATGATGTCATCGTAAAACAAAATGTCGAGGTCAATGAGGCGCGGACCATTTTGGAAACTCGGCTCGCGCCCCAGCACAGTCTCCAAACGCTTCAAATGTCCCAGCAGGTCTTCCGGTTCGAGATAGGTTTCCACCATCACAACCTGATTCAAAAAAGCAGGCTGGTCGGCGTAGCCCCAGGGCGGCGTCTCATACACCGGCGATTTTTTCTTTACATCCATCTGCGGCGTGAAGTTGGAAATGGCGTTTTTCAAATTCGAGAGTCGGTTGCCGAGATTGCTTCCCAGCGCAATGTAAACGATGTGATCCATACTGCCTTCTTTCTAAAAAGTATGTTCGTCGTAATGCTCCACAACATCAGCGGCGAGCCATTCTTCGATGGTCGGGTTTTCGAATGCACTATCTGGCAGGCTGCGCACCAGTTCGATCATCTCCAAGCGTTTCTGCTCGAACAAAGCGCGCAATTCCTCTTCGCTTGTTCCTCGATATTTTGCCACGATTTCCGCGTTGAAAACATCCGTATCCGCCGGCCCCGTGTAGACAAAAGCTGGGTCTTGCAACGCGCCTTGTACCGCCTTCATGCCTTCGTCCCACCATGCGACGGCATGAGCCAGCAGATCGCCAAATCTTTCAACGCCTTGCTTTTTTAAGAACTCTTCCTTTTTTTCATAGGCGTCAAATTCGGCAATGTAGATTCCCCATTCGTGTTCAAGCGTATCCAGCGTGAGAAATTTGCTCAATGTGACCAGATGCTCGCGCGCGTGATGGATGAAAATGCCATTGATACGTCCGCGGATGCGCTTATCGTCAAACGCCGCTTCATTCACGGACCTCAAATCTTCCGCAGCTTTCTGACGCGTTCTCTCAAAGTGAGCGAGAAACTCGGCTTCATCCCAATCCTTGTATTTGGCAACCGCCGCGGCATTGAAGGCATCAAAATCATATTTCTTGCGTTCGAATTCACGGTTCTCGGCAATCGCCAAAATGGCAGGCATCACATCCTCCCACCAGGTCAGGATATGCGCCAGCATATCGCGGAAGCGCTCATAGCCCTGCCTGCGGACTCGTTGAGCCCCATCCAACTCGGGCAGACGATTAAAACGTTCGACATACGTCGCCCATTCGATCTCCAAAAAGTTCATTGTCCGTTGTTTGTAACTCATCTCTGTTCTCCATTTGACTCAAATAATTCCACGACTTCCACGTCTCCCAAGGCTCGGTACAAATCCGCGGATTTGAGGATGACTGCTGTGTCGCGCATCCCCGACCCAATGGACAGTTCTTCCTCCCGCAAGACTCCCGCCTCGACCATCACCCGAACTGGTTTCAACAACCCAAAGGGACCCACCGTCCCGATGCGATAGCCTGTCACAGCCAGCACTTCCTCCTCCGTCGCCATCGTGATGCGTGACTTGCCGAGAATCTTTCGCAGCAACTTCCAGGAAATCTGTCCCGGACCCGCTACGAGGACAAGTGCAAAATCCGCTTCTGTCACCCGGAAGAGGATCGAGCGCACCACCTGTGACGGACGTTGTCCGCGGTCACTGGCGGCTTTTTCGAGCGAGTCCACGGGCGTTTCATGCCGGAAGACGCGATGAGGGATATTCAACTTTTCTAAAGCAAGGCTGACAGGGGGAGTTTCCATGATGCGTGATTCTAACTGAAAATAAAACCTGCGCCATTACAGCGCAGGAACGGGTTATTTCGTCTTATCTTTGTAATCACATAATGACTTGATCGGGCACTGCGGACACATTGGCTTGCGTGCATTACAGACTTCGCGCCCCAAACGGATAATATTCAAATGCGCGGCATAATAGGTTTCAGGAGGAAAAATAGATTCAAGATACGGGTGTGCCTGCTCGACGGTCATCTTTTCAGGACGAAGCCCAATGCGACCCGTAACGCGGTAGACATGCGTGTCCACTGGAAAAGCGGGACGACCTAATGAGAAACACAGAACAATGGCGGCGGTTTTCGGCCCCACGCCGTTGAATTTGGTCAACCACTGACGGGCTTCTTCGAGCGGCATGTCTGCCAGAAATTGCAAATCAAGCGCGCCGCGTTCTTTCGTGATCTCTTTCAACACCTGTTGTATGCGCGGACCTTTTTGATTCGCCAGTCCCGCCGGGCGGATGGCGTCAATTACGTCCTTTTCTTTCGCATCCCGCACGGATTCCCAGGTTGGGAATTTGGCGCGCAAGGCTTCAAAGGCGCGATCACGATTCACATCGTTGGTGTTTTGCGAAAGGATGGTCGAGACCAATTCGTCAATGGCGGGTAGCGGATTGCGCCAGATCGGTTCGCCGAAGGCTTTTAGAAGCGCCTCATGGATTTTGATGGCACGTTTTTTCAAATCAGGCATAGGGATAACTCTGTTTAAAAGATGCGATCAATTGTAGCGTATTCTCGATGACTTCACGATGATTTTCGGTGATGATGTCTTTGAATAACTTTGCCGTCTCTTCGTACAGATCAAGTGCCGCCAATCCGCGTGTGACAAAAGCAGGCTTGTCCGCTTCCACATCCATACCGAAGGCGAAACGGAAGGCGCGTACCCAGCCGGGGCGACTGTCCTTGAAATGCGCCTCCATCATCGCGAAGATGCGGTTTTCAGAATCGACCATCAGACCAGACTGGGTCGCCGCCGCAAACGACAGGTTCTTGAACATCCCCCACGAAGCATATAACACTTTGGATTCGTTTTCTTTCAACAATCCGCCCATGATCTTTTGCGCTTCTTCGGCGCAACCCATCAATTGCTCAACAGCGTAAACGTCGGCGGCAGGTTGTAAAGTCTCCCATTTGAAATCGAAGGCAGCTTGTTTGAGTCTGTGAATCTCGCCGCTTTCATCCCATAGGATGTGCATTTGGCGCAATCCCTGCACAGACCAGATCGCGCCGTCGGGTTTTGTGAGGGAGGCAAATTCGTCGGCAAGGCGAATGTATTTGATGCTGACCAACTTCCCGTCGAAGATACGAAGCGTGTAATCTTCATCCGGCAATTCATTCACAAAGATGTCCAGGTCTACGTCACTGTATCGATCCTGCACGCCGCGCGAGTAACTGCCCGTGACGACCACTCCGATCACACCGGGTTGCTTAAATCGTTCGACCAGTGAACGCAGAAACGGGTCGGGCTGGGTCATGAAAGTTTGAAAACAGGGCGGGATTTGCCGGTGATGAGTCCGGCATAATTTTTGAGGATCTTTTCAGGACCGAACTTCGCCAGCGCTTCCAGCTGGGACGGATGGAGTGCACCGAGCTGGCGCAAAATCTCCAGGCTGACAGAGGGACGCACGCGCGCACTGGATTCCAACTGCATGTTCATCGCGGACTTGTCGCCGTCGGTCACTTTGAAGGCGATGCCCACGCCGCGCTCAGCGATGACGCCGGGCATGATGCCGATGATCTGAAAACCTTCTGCACCGCGTTTGGTGACGAGTTTGCCTGCGCCGACTTTCATCAATTCGCAATCGAACTCGCCCCAATTGCTGACCATCTCGGAGTGAGCGGTCATGGCGGCGGTGACCGTTTGACAGGCTTGGGCGCGAGCTGCGTTTAATGCGCGCGGATCGCACATACGCGCCATGCCTAATGCGGCATTAAAAAGCGGCATGGCAAAATTTGGTGCGGAGCAGCCGTCGATGCCAAGTTCGACTTTGGAGACATCCATGCTGCACATTTCGGCAAGGGTTTTCAGAATCTCCTGCTGGATGGGATGTTGGATGTCGAGATAATTTTCCAGTGGAAGTCCACGCATTTGTGCAAATGCCAGCATGGTGGTGTGTTTGCCGGAGCAGTTATTGAAATTGGCAGTCGGGCGGATATCGTTGTTGATGACCTCACGCAGTTTCTTCGCGTCACTGGGCAGGTGCGGGCCGCACTGCAAGTAACCTTCGTCAATGCCAATCTTTTTCTGCAATGCCTGCACAGCATCGAGATGCATCTGCGAGGTCTCATGAGAAGCGCAGGAGAGGGCAAGTTCCGCCTGTGTATAGTTGTAATGGTCCACACCGCCAGCTTCTACAAAAGGCAGGGCTTGAAAGGGTTTGGCAGAAGAGCGCAAAAAGGCGACCGTGTCAGGGTCGCCATAGGAGTGCAACAGGTTCCCGTCCGCATCGACAACTGCGATGGAACCCAAATGGGTTGATTCAACAATAGAGCCGCGGATCAATTCAAGCAGCGGCAGCGAAGCGCTCATTAGTCTTCATCCGCAGAATTGGCTACATGATGCTGACGCGCGTTGTAATGCAAGAGTCCATAGCGCAGACGCTGGGCAAATTGCTTCTGTCGCGCCGCCGGAGCCTTGAACCAGGTCAATAACGAAGTGACCAGTTTCTCAACTGTGGCAGGGTTGGGTTTCTTGGATGTGCTCTTTTCCAATTTATCGTGAACATGCTTAAGAAAATCGTATTGAGTCTTGATGGTACTGGCATTCACCACGCCACCGCGGCTGCTGATGACCGTGTACCCTTTGAAGGCAGGTTCCATCAACTGATTGAGCGAGGTCAGCCAGGCTTTCAAATTGGAGCCAGCCAAAAAGGGCGGCTGATTCTTCAACACGGTGTCACCGACAAAGACCACTTTTTCCTGCGGCACATGCACCCAGATCGAGCCATGAGAAGGACCCGGACGATGTTCGAGCAACACAGGGGAATCGTCCCAATGCAAGGTCATCAAATCGGAAAAGGAAATCTCCGGCGGCGCCCAGCGGACACTTCCCAACCCAGGGATGGATTCCCAATCCGCGCCGGTCTCTTCGCCTTGCGCCTTAAACGTGCTGGGGCGGGTGCGGAAGATGTTGGCGGTCTTCTCCTGCGCAATGACCGTACAGTCCATGGCACGCGCGCCCAATGTCCGATCTGGATGCGCGTCGATGTTGACCAAGACACGCTCCATGCCGCCGCCGAGGCTCATCAACGATGCGCGCCACGTCCGCGCTTCCTCTGGAGAAGGCGGCGCATCGATCTGGATCAGTCCGCGCTGGGTGACGATGACTCCCAACGTCACGCCGGGATATTGGTCTTCAATATAAATATTCTTTGTGATTTCCTGCATGTTGCTCCTGAATGATGAAACGACTTCGGAAGTCTTGATGCACCTCCGAAGTCTGTGTATTTTATATTATTTTTGGTCTGGCTTGAATGTCAATCGCCCCGTCTGACGCTTCAACTGACCCGTTGCCTGTTTCTTCGCTACGGGCAGGGTCAACCAGAAGGTGGTGCCTTTGCCCAGCTCGCTTTCCACATGGATGTCGCCTCCATGTCCGTGGACAGCCAGCCGACAGAAGGCCAACCCAACGCCCAACCCGCCGGGACGGTTCTTTCCACGCAGCCGGGTGAACTTTTCGAAGATGCGCTCCTGATCGACTGGAGAAATACCAGGGCCTGTATCACGCACATAGAATTTCACGAAGGCGCCATCAGGATTGGTCTGTGCGCCGATCTCAATACGTCCGCCCACTGGCGTGAACTTGATAGCATTCTCCAGCAGGTTGACGAAGACACGATAGATCATGTCCACATCCACCCAGATGAGTGGCAACACGCTGCTGGCATTGTTCGACAATACCTGCTGCCGTGCCACAGCAGACGGCTCTACATCCCGCAGGGACTCGCGCAACAATGCCAACGGATCGATGGAGTTCTGGTCCACGATGGGTTGTCCCGCTTCAAGACGGTTGATGTCGAGCAGGGAATTTACCAGTCGCTGGATGCGAGCGGTGGAATTCCGCGCAATGTTCAACATCGAGTTCAGTGTATCGTCATCGGGCATCAACGTGCTCATCATCTCAAGGCTTGAGACGATGTTTCCCAGCGGGGAACGCAGGTCGTGGAAGATCATGGAGGTCATATCGTCGCGCAAGGCATCCAATTCCTTGCGGGCGGTGATGTCTTTAAGAATCCACTGGATGGAATCGCTATCGTCAAATTCGACGCGGCGTGCATATACTTCCACGGGGATAATGCCGCCATCCAGTCGGTGCAGTCCTGCTTCGTAGTTACATCCGCCATTATTTCTGAGCAATTCGTAAAGTTGGCCCGTGCGAGTCCAATTCACTTCGTGCAATTGGTCGATGGTCAAGGAATGCAACTGCTCGATGGTGTACCCGCTCAAGAGGATCGCCTGACGATTCGCCTCCAGGATTTTGCCGTCGAAATTCGTGATGAGGATCGAATCCACGCTGTCTTCGAACAACTCGCGGTAATGTCGATGCGCCTTTTGCAGTTGCTCGAACAACTCCGCATTTTGGATGGTCGTCCCAGCCAGGCTGCCCAAACCGGTCATCACTACCAATGCATCCGGGTCGAATGCGCCTGAAATGGGATTGATCGCTTCCAACACGCCAATGACTTTTCCATGCGCCTGGATCGGGGCGATGGCCAAAGCGCGCATCTCGACTCCGCCGAGCTTGTCCAAGTCACTGTAACGTGGGTCCTGTTTGATAGCGGGAACGATCAGACCTTGTCCTTCATGCGCAACCGTTCCCACCAAGCCCTTCCCATCCGGGATGCGGCTACCAGCGATACTGCCGGAATTATTACCAGCCGCCGCCTGAAAGACAAGATGACCCGTGCCATGATCGATCAGCGCCAGCGCCACCGTCTCAACCTGAAGCGCTTGCATCGTCTGATTAAGGATGCGGCGCAGCACATCCTGCATTGCCAGCGAGGTGTTGATCGCGGCTGCGCCTTCTGCCAACGCCGACATGACACGCGCCGTGCGCTGCGTCTCGGTATAGAGACGTGCATTCAAAACCGCAATGCTTGCCTGGTCGGCAATAGCTTGCATCAATTCAAGGTGTTCTTCATTGAATGAATTGGGATTCGGATGAACAAGCGTCAACACCCCCACCATGCGTTCGCGCGCCATGAGCGGCACACAGATCGCAGACTTGGCTCCGCTTTTATCAACGGAATCATCCGCACGGCGCAGCCAACGTTCATCCTTGCTGGTATCGGGCACAAGCGCCGGCTTTCGGTTTTGCACCACCCAACCCGCCAGACCGCGTTCCACAGTCTCACGCAGTTGCTGCGTGGTGTGGTCGTGGAATTGTCTGCCGTAGACGATGGTCGCATCGACTGGTTTGCCGAAGTCATCCATCACCACGATGCTGCCGCGTTCACCGCCTACATATTGAATGGCGGCAAATAACAACCGTTGCAAGACGGTTCGAAGGTCCAAGGCAGTGGCAACTTCACGGCTGACTTTGACCAGCAATTCAAGCAGGGGGCGGGTGCGACCTTCAGACATTTGTACCCATCATAACCAGACCGTAATAAGTATAGCGCCTTTGGTACAATTAATCCATGCCGATCCATCCCCAAAAAGTACAGGCGTTATGCTTTGATGTGGATGGCACACTTAGCGACACAGACGACCTGTACGCACAAAACGTCTCCAAATTTCTCCCTCGATTTCTTTTCAAAGACCCACAACGCACTGCCCGACGAATCGTCATGTGGATCGAAGCTCCCGGCAACGCCCTGCTCAGCCTTGCCGACACGCTTCATCTCGACGATGAGATGGTGGCTGTCATCGACTGGTTGAGCCGCCGCCGAAAACACCTCGACAAGAAATTTCTACTCGTCCCCGGCGTGGACGAATTGTTAAAACAACTTCATGGACGATATCACATGTCTGTCGTCAGCGCACGCGACGAAAAAGGGACGATGCGCTTCCTCGAACAATATAATCTCGTAAAATATTTCGACGCCATCGTCACCGGCTTGTCTGCCAGACATACCAAACCCTATCCCGACCCGATTCTGCTCGCCGCGCAAAAGATGGGCGTCTCCCCCGAAAATTGTCTGATGATCGGCGATACCACCGTAGACATCCGCGCGGGCAAAGCGGCTGGCGCACAGACTGTCGGTGTGCTGTGTGGATTTGGGGAGGAATCTGAATTGAGAAATTTCGGCGCAGATGCGATCATCGAAGACACGACGAAATTGTTGGAAATTCTGACCGTAAAAGAATGACGACAGACCATTGTCTATGGTCTATCATCATTCTTTTAAATGGTAATCTGTCTAATATATTCCAAGGCAACGATCTCGCGCTTCAGCCATGCCGGGGCGATATGCAGAGAAAGTAATGACTTGTTGGCTTCAATTGCATCTCTTATATCGATCCAGACCGCTTGAAAGCCAAGATCGTGTTCATACTCGTCCAATGTCTGCCTGACAAACCCATCCCCAACCCTACAAAAATAATACGAGGAAGTCATCTTGAATACATCGAATTCGACCTCTTTGGCATGGTCATATTCGATGATTGCACCCAATTCGCCATCCACGCCCATAAGGGTTGCGCCACATTCCTCCAGCAGTTCACGAGCAAGCGCATATTCATGGGTTTCTCCCGCATTTACCCCGCCACCCGGAAATTTATAATCGCCGACCTTGGACGAATAGACCATAAGCAATTCCTGTCCGCGGAGGATGATGGCGCGTACGGCGGCACGATGGACAGTCCTGCCATGAACATCAATGCCTTCTGAACGGTGAATTTCTGCAAGAGTCTTCACGGACTTCTAATCAATGCTTAATCACTCTCGGCGCAAAGATGAACAAGATCAATAAAATTGCGCCACCTGCCAAAAATGGAACCGGCGCACCCAGCCATTGAAACAACGCTCCATAGAACAATGGCGCAATCGCATTCGCCGCGCTGTACGCCGCCGCCGACAAGCCCAACATTCCGCCCACCTCCGCCTTGTCGGATGCTTTCGAGATCAAACTATTCACCGCCGGGTGAAGCGTCCCGCCACCAATGGCAGCAGGAATGCTCGCGATCGCCAACCAGACAATCCCAAACCAACCACGCGCAGATTCCTCCGGCAACTCAATGTTGATATTCTGCATCGAAACACGATATTCGCCTTCGCCTGCCAAACTCTCCAACACGCGCGCTTTCTCGTACCACGGAACCGGCATCGGCGGAGTCAGAGCCGTTCCGATCAAGCCAATCGCCAGCGTGCCAATGCCCATCAGCGCCAGCCAACGATCCCCTTTGCTCTTGGACCATCGCCCGACCAACCCTGCCTGCACCACGATGATGAGGACACCCGCCAGCATAAACAAGCCAGATGTGTCACGCGCATCCATCCCCAGACGGGTGAGGGTAAACAACGAAAAGAGTTGTTCATACCCTCCAAATGCCACCTGATAAAAGAACATCACAACGACGAGAAAAACAATAGCGGGACGATCCATTGCAGCACGCAAAGCGCCAAACGAAAATGGACGGCGCTTGCGCGAGGCTTCAGGATTCTCAGTTTCGTTAACCGTCTCTTTGAACCAGAAGGTTGTCAACAAAATGGACGTAAGCGAAAACAGGGAAGCCGTCCACGCCACGGCTTGATAGTTCTGTCCGGTAGCGGCAAGGACGATAAAGGCGAGGATCGGTCCAAGCACAAAGCCAACGCCAAACGCGGCACCGATCAGTCCCAGCCCTTGCGTGCGAGTCTTTTCATTGGTGCTATCTGCAATGGATGCTTGTGCCGTGGCAATGTTCGCGCCGGAGAGTCCATCGATGATGCGGGAAATGAATAACAGGAAAAGAGAATTGGCAAAGCCCAGCAGGATGAATCCGCTCAAGGTGCCGATCTGACTGGCGATCAAGACCGGTTTACGTCCAAAGCGGTCGGATAACCGACCGAGGATCGGCGCGCCAAGAAACTGCATCAGCGGATACGTCGCTTGCAGAATACCGACCACGATCGGTTCCGCGCCGAAGCGTGCTGCGTACAACGGCAGCAATGGAATGATGACGGTCAATCCCATCAAATCCACGAGCACGATGACGAGGATGGGGAGAATACGTTTGAAGTCGAGTTTATCTTCCGGGAGGGTTTGTGGGGTTGCGGCGTCTGCCATGAAAAAATCCTTTGCCCCATTTTACTAAAAGCCCCTAAAGATTTTTGAAATCCTTAGGGGCTTTTCATCTTTCTAGACTGCGAGAGCTTCTTCTCCCTGCCGTTTGAATTGGCTCATATACAACTCGTAGTAATGTCCCTGCTTTGCCAGCAATTCTTCGTGATTGCCCTGTTCGACGATGTCGCCATGTTTCATGACGAGGATCAAGTCTGCATCGCGGATGGTCGAGAGGCGATGCGCGATGACGAAGCTGGTGCGGTTCTTCATCAAGCTATCCATTGCACGCTGAATAAGGATCTCGGTGCGTGTGTCGACGCTGGAAGTCGCTTCATCGAGGATGAGAATCTTCGGGTCAGCAAGGACAGCGCGGGCGATGGTCAACAATTGCATTTGTCCCTGCGAGATGTTGGAGGTTTCTTCATTGATAACCATGTTGTAGCCATCCGGCAATGTGTGGACAAAAT
Source organism: Anaerolineales bacterium (assembly GCA_023382575.1). Lineage (GTDB taxonomy): Bacteria > Chloroflexota > Anaerolineae > Anaerolineales > Villigracilaceae > Villigracilis. Next base: position 9,150 of record JAHDWC010000042.1, on the reverse strand, counting down.
GATCCACATGCGCAGCTTGCGCAGCGGCGATGACTTCTTCATCGGTGGCATCCGGTCGTCCATAGCGGATGTTTTCCATGATGCTGCCGTTATACAACCAGGTATCCTGTAAGACCATGCCAAACATTTTCCGCAAGTCTTTACGCGTAAAGTCGCGGATGTCGTGACCGTCGACGAGGATCCTTCCGCTATCGACGTCATAGAAGCGCATCAACAACTTGACCATGGTGGTCTTCCCGGCTCCGGTCGGACCGACAATGGCGATCTTGTACCCAGGCTTTGCCTCCGCTGAAAAATCATTGATGACCGGCTTCGCCGGATCGTAGCCGAAATGGACATCCTGAAATTCGACATGTCCCTGCACATTTTCGATTTTGATGGGCGCTTCGGTCTCTTTCACTTCTTCTGCTTCATCGAGAAATTCAAAGACACGTTCCGCCGCCGCCGCAGTCTGCTGCAAAACATTGGAGATATTCGCCAGCGAGGTGAGCGGCTGCATGAACGAGCGGACATATTGGATGAAGGCTTGAATGTCACCAACGGTGATGGCATTGCGGATGGCAAGATAACCGCCCAGGATAGCCACGGCTACATAGCCGAGGTTGCCGATGAACATCATGACTGGCATCATCAAGCCGGAAAGGAATTGAGATCTCCAGGCGGCGTCATACAGCATGTTGTTTGAACCGTCGAATTTTTCGATGCTTTCCTTCTCGCCGTTGAAGGCTTTCATTACGATGTGACCACCGTACATTTCCTCGACATGCCCGTTGACATGTCCGAGGTAGTCCTGCTGTTGCTTGAAGTATTTCTGTGATTGGCGGACGATCAGCATGACGGTGATCATCGAAAGCGGAATGACCACCAACGCCACCAACGTCATCACCCAACTGATGGAGAGCATCATCACCAGCACACCGACGACCGTCACTAACGAGGTGATGATCTGGCTCAGGCTCTGGCTGAGGGTCTGATTGAGCGTGTCCACATCGTTGGTAATGCGCGAGAGCACTTCGCCGTGGGTGGTGCCGTCAAAATACTTGAGCGGCATACGGTTGATTTTCTCGGAGAGATCGCGGCGGAAGCGATAAGAGATATTCGTGGACACGTCTGCCATGATCCAGCCCTGGATGTAGGCAAACAACGCCGAGAGCAGATACAGCCCCAACGTTATGAGAGCGATACGCCCGATGTAGTCGAAGTCAATCGTGCCCGTGCCGCGCAGTTCCGCCATCACTCCTTCAAAGAGTTTGGTGGTGGCATTGCCGAGAATCTTGGGTCCGACAATGTTGGCGGCTGTGGATGCCACGGCAAAAATGATCACGATCATGATAGCCAGGCGATACGCGCCAAGATATTCGATCAATTTGCGCATCGTGCCTTTGAAATCGCGAGCTTTGGCGACGGGCGCACCCATCATGGGACCATGTCCCATCGGGCCGCCGCGCATGGGTCCGCCTTGTTGTCCGGCTGGTCGCTGCATCATGATAATTCCTCCTTGCTGAGCTGCGACAAGGCGATCTCTTGATAGGTTTCACAGTTTTCCATAAGTTCCTTGTGTGTGCCTTTGCCGACGATCTTGCCTTCGTCGAGCACGATTATCTGTTCGGCATCTTTGATGGTGGAGACGCGTTGCGTCACGACCAGCAGGGTGCTGTTGGTGGTTTTCTCTTTGAAAGCGCGTCGCAACGCGGCGTCAGTTTTGAAGTCGAGGGCAGAGAAGCTGTCGTCGAGGATGAAGATCGGCGGTTTTTTGACCAAGGCTCGGGCGATGGAGAGGCGCTGCTTTTGTCCACCAGAGACGTTCGTGCCGCCCTGGGCGATCTCGGTCTGCATTCCTTCGGGTTTCTCGCTGACAAATTCCTTGGCCTGCGCAATTTCAATCGCAGACTGAAGCATTTCGGGCGTAGCATTTTTATCTGCATACAAAAGATTGGACTCAATCGTGCCGGAGAACAAGGCGCTCTTTTGCGGAACGTATCCGATCTTGTCGCGCAAGTCGTGCTGAGTCACATCGCGGATGTCAACGCCATCGACGAGGATCGAGCCGCCGGTCACTTCGTAGAAGCGCGGGATGAGATTGATGATGGTCGATTTGCCGGAACCAGTTGAGCCGATGAATGCTGTGGTCTGACCGGGCTGGGCAGTGAAACTGATATTTTCAAGTACATCCGCATCCGCGCCGGGATAGCGGAAGGACACATCCCGAAATTCGACTGTACCGTTGAACTGTGCCGGGAATTTCTTCGGTTCCTTCGGGTCGTGAATGTGCGGCTCGGTCTTGAGTACTTCGTCGATGCGGTCAGCAGAGACCGAAGCGCGCGGAATGATAATGAACATCATCGACAACATCAGGAAGGACATCACGATCTGCATGGCGTATTGGATGAACGCCATCATGTCACCAACCTGCATGTTGGCATTGGCAACTTCGCGCGCGCCAAACCAAATGATGGCGAGCGTCAGACCGTTCATGATAAGCATCATCAGCGGCATCATCACCACCATCACGCGATTGATGAACAGGCTGACAGCGGTCAGGTCTTTGTTGGCGACATCGAAGCGATCTTCTTCAAACTTCTCCATCGCAAAGGCGCGGATGACCATCATGCCGGTCAGGTTTTCACGCGAGACGAGGTTGATGCGGTCGGTCAGCTTTTGGACGAGTTTGAACTTTGGCAACGACAGCGAGAAGACGATGGCGATCAAACTGACCAGCATCAAGACTGCCACGCCGATCAACCACGCGAGCGGAGAGTCCTGGTTGACAACTTTGATGATGCCGCCGATCCCCATCAGCGGCGCATAGAACATCATGCGCACCATCATCATAACCACCATTTGGATCTGAGTCACATCGTTGGTCGTGCGTGTGATGAGGGATGCGGTCGAGAAATTATCGAATTCGGTACTGGAAAAACTTTCGACTTTCTGGAATATCTCGCGGCGGATATCACGCGCCATGCCAGCTGCAATCTTCGCGGAGAGATAGCCGACAATGATGGTCGTCACGCCGGAAAGCAGGGTCAACAGGATCATCCAGCCACCAACATTCAGGATGTAATCGTTCTGGAGTTTTTCCGTGTCCATGCCGAGTGCTTCATACTCCGCCTTGACCACGCTCACGCCAGCCTGTACAAGCAGCGTATCACTCATATCTGCGAATTGTTCATTCACGGTATCCGTGATGCCCGTCAACTGTTCAGCGGGAAGTTGTGCCAGCAAATCGAACACATCCATGCTGGCTGGCAGTTGTGATGGGTCGAAGCCGCCAAAAGCGCCACCCAGTTCCGCAGCTTTGGCGGGATCGGTCAACGCCTGCTCGATGCCATAGACCGTCAGCAGGGATTTCGCCATGACCGGGTTGAGGCGTTCGATCTCAGATTGAGAGATGTCGTTCAAGACATAGATCGGTTCATCTGCAAGGGCAGGATAAGCTTCGAGATAGATCTCGTAATCGGGAGACGAATCATCGATCAGCGAGTATGAAGCGAGGATATCCTGTTCATCTTGCTCGTTCAAAAAGATGGACACCTTTTCCATCTCACTGACGCGGATGGCTTCAGGCAGGGCGTTTTCCACGCCGCCTTGTTGTAGCCCGGTGTTGATGATGCGCGAGAGATAATCGGGCAGCGCAAGGTCGAGGTTTGCCTGTGCAAACAAAAGCGTAATGGACAGTAACAACATCCATCCATATGGCTTTACATATTTCATTAACTTAAACATAAACAGTAATGCTCCTTGCGGAAATTAATATCAGATCATTGTGGAGAAATTTTGCAGAAAGATGGCAGATGTTCGGAGATTATTCTTTTTCTTCCAACGACTTTGCCGCTTCAGCCAGGATGTTGAGCGCTGCCACGACCTTCAGCTTTTTCTCCGCTGAGAGGGTCGCTTCCAGATCATTCAGCCAACTGACACGTTCATTGAAGCCAGCATCGATCAGATCCCGTCCTTGTTGGGTGAGCCGCAGGATTTTGGCGCGGCGGTCGTTGGGGTCTTCGGCGCGTTCGATATGTCCGCTTTGGACCAGCTTCTCCGCCAGTTGACTCGCCGCCGCATTGGAAATATCGAAGCGTTCGCTAATATCGGAAATGCCACAGGTTTCCTTGTGCCGCAATTGCATCAGAATACTGAACTGCGGCATGGATAAGCCTGTCGATTTGACGAATTTCGTCATGCCATGCATGGAACGGTGCATGAACATGTCCATCCACGCGCGCATGGCTTTTGAAAATTGGAGATGTTTAGACATAATTAAGCCTTCTTTTTAGTTAAGCGGGCTTAAATTTATGCCTAAGTTAAGTTTTCGTCAAGGGATGAGGATTATATGTTTGTTAATTTCCCCGGTTAAAACTCCGAGCGGGCTTCGAAAATGCGAAGCCCGCTCGTCTCTCTCCTACCAATAAATACCAATAAGATTTTCAGATAATACGCCAATTAAGATCGTTTTTCAACTAGACAAAAGTACTACGGTGTAACACCCTGGCAGCCCCCTATCCGCGAGGCATCGTAGGGCATGCCAAACGCTTCATAGACGGGGGCACCATCCCATTCAGTTGGGATGGGCAAGCCAAGCGCAAATGCAATCGTCGCAGCCGTGTCCATGATATACACCCGCGTCTCCAACTCACCGGGAGCGATCCGCGGACCACGAATGATCCACGGGATGGTCATATCTTCAGCGACATCTGTACCGTGAGTAGTGTCATGTCCGCCATGATCGGCAGTGACGATGATGAGCGCATCATCGTAAAACCCTTCGCTTTGCAGGGTCTTAAGGAAAAGTCCCAGCGAGCGGTCATCTTCTTTGTAGGCTCGCAACTGCTGTTTCGACATCCAGCCGTTTTCATGCCCTGCCAAATCACCGTCGGGGAAATGGATCAGCATGACGCCAAACCCCTCACGAAGCTGACCGTTTGCCATATTTTCAAGCGTGGTGATGTCTTTGACGCGGTCAGTCTCATCGATAAAGCCGAAGAAGTCGAGACTGCCTGGCTCCGTCAGCTGGCGCAATTTTTCCTTGCCAGAGACAATCACCGTCCGCAAGCCGGAGGCGTGAGCCAGATCGAAAACATCGGTGCCAAGCGCAAATCCATTCTCAGAGACATATTCATTCCAACGGACGATATGTTTTGCCGGACATGTGCCGACCAACATGGATGCATGAGCAGGCAATGTAATGCTTGGGTCGATGGTCTGCGCGGACAGCGTGTAGGCGCTTTCCTGCATCAACGTGATGAGATTGGTCATCTCAGCGGCGACGATGGCATCGGGACGCAACCCATCGAAGCTGATGACCAGTACACGCGAAATCGTCGGCATGGGCGTAGGGGTGACCGAGGGCGTAGGAGTCTCAACTGGCGTGGGCGTGAAGCTCGGAGTGAGAGTCGCTGTCGGAATCAGGGTAGGGGTTGAGGTCGGGGGTGTGGCGGTCGCTCCACAAGCTTGCAAGACAAGCATGAGGAGTGTCGCGATCCAGAGATGTCGAGTCATGTTGTATTCTATGATTAATACTTGCAGGGATAGTTTTCGTGCATCTTGAGTTGGGTTTCGCCAAACGCCTCATAGACGGGAATACCCGCCCAATCTTCTTGAAGCGGAAGTCCGAGGGCATATGCGGCAGTGGCAGCAGTGTCCATGGTGTAGATGGGCAGGGTCAGTTCTTTTGGGGCAATGCCCGGTCCATGAGCAATCCACGGGATGCGATAATCTTCGATGATCGTGCCAATATGGTTTTTGTCATGTCCGCCATGATCGGAGGTGACAAGGATCAATGTGGTATCGAAGAGATCGTTATCTTTGAGCGTTTGGATGATCGCGCCAAGCACTTCATCGCCTTCGCGCAAGACCTTTAGATATTCGTACGACATCCAGCCATATTTATGTCCGCGGTTATCGCCGCCCGCAAAGTGGATGAACATCAGACCAAAGTCCGCTTCAATCTGCGGAAGGACAGCGCGCTCGATGGCAGGCTCGCCATAGGCCACTTCAAATACATCCGTGGTTTCCGGTTCAGCTAGTTGACGAAACTTATCCTTGCTGACAACCATGACGGTTTTTATGTCCGCTTCATGCGCGAGATCGAAAATGTCCACACCTTTGGAATATCCCATATACATGAAGAACTTGTTATAGATGACGCCATGATCTTCCATACAATAACCGGAAAGCATCGAAGCATGGCTTGGTGAGGTGGCAGGATAGTCGATGGTACGCGCGCTGGTAAAGGAATATGCGCCATTGTCTGCCAGTTCCATCAAATTGGGCATGGGTGCTTCAGCGATGGCATCTGGACGCAACCCATCAAAGCTGATGATAAGCACCCGCTCGATATCCGCTTTTGATGGTGTGGGGATAATCGTCGGCGTGAAGGTCGGACTGGCTGTCGGCATGGGCGTTTGGGTGAACGTCGGCGCCGCCGTCAACGTGACAGTTGCTTCTACAAAGGGAGTTGTGACTACGGCTTGAGTCGGCGGCAGGATGGGCGTCGCACCAGCCGGAACGGGCGCGAGCGAACTTCCCCAAATATTAGGGAATGGCACACAACCCGTTATTAGAAGGACTGTCAATAGGACAAAAAAACGCTTCAGGGAAATTTCTCCGAACAGTTTATTTCAACATCGGCATCTTAATGCCATGACGCTTCGCGGCTTCGATGGCAATGTCGTAGCCGGCGTCAGCGTGACGAACCACTCCCATTCCAGGATCCGTTGTCAGTACGCGTTCGAGGCGCTTCGCCGCTTCGGGAGTTCCATCTGCAACGATGACTTGTCCGGCATGCTGAGAATATCCCATACCAACTCCGCCACCATGATGGAACGAAACCCAGGTCGCGCCACCTACAGCATTGATCATGGCATTGAGGATCGCCCAATCTGAGATCGCATCTGAGCCATCTTTCATCGCTTCGGTTTCGCGGTTGGGCGAAGCGACCGAGCCGCTGTCCAAATGGTCGCGCCCAATGACGATTGGCGCCTTGACTTTTCCAGTGGCGACCAGCTCGTTAAATTTCAAGCCAGCCTTCACGCGCTCGCCATAGCCAAGCCAGCAAATGCGCGAGGGCAACCCCTGGAACGGAACTTTTTCTTTAGCCATCTTCAACCAACGATGCAAATGCGCATCTTCAGGGAACAACTCCATGATGGCTTGATCGGTGACATAAATATCTTCTTTATCGCCCGAAAGTGCCACCCATCGGAACGGTCCTTTGCCTTCACAAAACAGCGGACGAATATAAGCTGGCACAAAACCCGGGAATTCAAAAGCATCTGTCACGCCGTAATTGAACGCCTGTTGGCGGATGTTATTACCATAATCGAACACTTCCGCACCGGCGCGTTGGAAAGCCAGCATCGCGCGGACATGCTTCGCCATCGAGTCCATGGCCATGGCTTTATATTTTTCAGGATTATCGACTCGCAATTGATTCGCCGCCGTGATGCTCAACCCGGATGGGACATAAAACAACGCCTCATGCGCTGATGTTTGATCTGTCACCACATCGGGAATGATTCCACGCTGGGAAAGTTCGTGATACACATCCGCCGCGTTACCGATCAAGCCAATGGACCTTGGGGTTTTATTCTTGACATTTTCCTCAACAAGCGTCATCGCTTCTTCGAGATTGTCCACGACCATATCTACATAGCCAATGGCACGACGGCGTTCAGCGCGCTCAGGGTCAACTTCCACGATCAACCCCACGCCTTCATTCATCGTAATGGACAGCGGCTGAGCGCCGCCCATGCCGCCCAAGCCTGCCGTCAAAACAAACTTCCCTTTGAGCGAACCCCAACCTTTGAGCTTGGCTAACGCGCCAAAGGTCTCATACGTCCCTTGCAAGATACCCTGCGTGCCGATATAGATCCACGAACCAGCGGTCATCTGCCCATACATGATGAGACCTTTTTTTGCCAACTCATCGAAGTATTCCCAGGTTGCCCAATGCGGCACGATGTTGGAGTTGGCGATCAAAACCTTCGGCGCGTCCTTGTGACTTTTAAAGACCACAACCGGCTTGCCCGATTGGACGAGCAACGTCTCATCTTCTTCGAGGTTTTTCAAGCTTTCCAAAATCGCGTCAAAAGCTTCCCAGGTGCGGGCGGCTTTTCCGCGCCCACCATAGACGACAAGGTCTTCAGGCTTTTCCGCCACTTCCGGGTCAAGGTTGTTTTGGATCATGCGGTAGGCGGCTTCGCTCAACCAGTTCTTGCAGGTCAGTTCAGTTCCACGCGGTGCGCGGACAACTCGGGGATTAGACATGAACGTATGCTCCTATTCCATGACGGCTAAGGTCTCGATCATCGCATCGAACGAAGGCTCGATGGTCTCCAGCAAAGTTTCAGTAGTGGACAGCGTAATGGAAAGCGCTCCAACAGGCAGATCAAAAAAGACCATCTTTTGACGGATGACCAAATTTGTGCCATCCTGCGTCACACCGCGCATCTGCGAGGTGATGACGCCATACGGCACACCGCTTTGAGAGGTACGCACTTCAAAATACAAGACTTCCGTTCCCTCGACGGCACTCGGCAGAGCATCCGCGATCTCAGCCAAACGCGCATCATTCGGCAGCGACAGTTTTTCCTGTTGATCCCACACCAGATTGATGTTGGTGACAAACCCACCATCAAGATGTTCTTCATTCACATCCAATGCAAAGAGACGGAAAACATCCGGGTCTTGTGCTTGAATGGTACTGAGCGAACGTTGAATGGCAGGGTTGGACGCTTCCGGCAGCGTGAGCGCGGCATCATACTCCGGAGAGTCGATGCGTAACGCCAGCCATGGTGCCGGAACGGTCAACTGATAGCCGCCAAGAAAATCGGTGAAGATGTTGGAGCCATCTTCATTTTTGCCCAACGTGGTCTCTGCAGATGGAGTGGCTGTGGCGGGAATTTCGGTGGGAACAGTTTCTGGCGCTTCGGTTTCTTCGACGATGAGCATGGGCTGCTGAGTCATTTGCAGCGCAGCCGACACCGTCTCGGCTACCATGATCTCAAGTCGTGTATCCGCTGTCGGCGTGGGAAGAGGCGCAGACGTGGTCGTTCCGGGTATGACGCAAGCCAGAGCAGTCGTCAACAAAACGAGCAAGGCGAGCAATCCATGTTTTCGATTCATGGGAACCATCCTTGAATGTGAAATTAA
>JAHDWC010000041.1 GCA_023382575.1 Anaerolineales bacterium | reverse complement strand
ATGCTCGAGTTTTTACGCCGCCGCAAGGAATGGAAGAATCTGCCGGTGATCATGCTGTCTTCCGAGGCGGCGGATGTGATGGTGGAGAAAGCCATGCAGCTTGGCGCGGACGGATATGTGATGAAACCTGTTACAATCGACGAATTGGAAAAGGCGATGGCTCAGGCCTTTTACAAACATCTTTCAAAGTGAGTGAGTACGAAGAATGGCTGGAAAAAATTCAAAAATCAAAAAACAACCCCGGACGACGGAAGAGACCAACTCCCGTAGACAGCGCGCCGCGCAGATCTTCTTTGCGGTCTTTGCCGTGATTCTCATCCTATCGATGGTGCTTTCCGCAGTTACCACCAGCTTCTAGCGTCCCTGACCGTTATATCCCTTCGCGCGGCTCCTCCTGGTGCCGCGCTTTCTTGTGGAAAATTCACGGCTCTACACCCGATAATGAGGAATCATGCTCGACAAATTACAAGCAATCGAAGAAAAATTTGAACAACTCGGTCAGGAATTGCTCGAAGTGGGCAATGACTATAAACGTGCGGCAGAGATCAGCAAGGAACGCACCGGACTGGAACCGCTGATCGAGAAGGCGAAGGAATATCGTCAGGCGATGAAAAGCCTCGATGAAGCCAGGTCCATGCTCGTCTCTGAGAGTGATGCGGAATTGGTCGCCCTCGCCAAAGCGGATATCGAAGACCTCGAGCCAAAGATCGAAGTCCTCGAAAAACAGATCAAGAGTCTGCTCGTGCCGAAGGACCCTCGCGATGACAAGAACGTCATCGTGGAAATTCGCGCCGGCACCGGCGGTGACGAAGCCGCCATCTTCGCTGCGGATTTATTCCGCATGTACACGCGCTACGCCGACGGGCAAAAATGGAAGACAGAGATGATGTCTGAAAATGCCATTGGCGTGGGCGGGTATAAAGAAGTCATCTTTGAGGTGAAGGGCAAAGGCGCCTTCTCCAAACTCAAATACGAATCAGGGGTGCATCGCGTGCAGCGTGTGCCCGCCACCGAGTCGCAGGGACGCATCCACACCTCCACCGCCACCGTGATCGTGATGGCAGAAGTGGACGACGTGGAAGTGGATATCCCCGAAAGCGACATCGAGATCGAAGTGTATCGTTCCTCAGGCGCAGGTGGACAGAACGTGCAAAAGAACTCGACGGCGGTGCGTTTGTACCACAAACCCACCGGCATGATCGTCACCTGTCAGGACGAACGCTCGCAGTTGCAAAACAAACTACGTGCCTTGTCCATCTTGCGCGCACGTCTCTACGAGATCGAAGAAGCCAAGCGCCAAGCCGAGCTTGAAGCGGATCGTCGTTCGCAAGTCGGCTCGGGTGACCGCTCGGAGAAAATCCGCACCTACAACTATCCTCAAAGCCGCGTCACCGATCACCGCATCGGACTTTCCAATTACAACTTGGCAGGCGTGATGGACGGCGACATCGACGGCTTCATCGACGAACTCACCACACGTGACGAAGCCGGGAAACTCGCCGCAACCGGCGTCGAAGATGACGAATAAAAAAGAGGGCACGGAAACGTGCCTTTTTGATTTATCAGTGATACGATTAGATCGTCGCAGTCACCCCTCACTGGGATACAAGGTGATGTATGAAATTTAAAACAGCTTTGCGAATTCTATCTATTCTGATCGTCCTTGCCATCGCATGGGGATTGCGCGCTCGCGCCCTAGCCATGCTCTCCATCGACTTTGATGAAGATGATTACCTGCGGGCTGGTCAGGAATACGCGCATCTGATTCGGACTTCGAACTGGTCCGGTTTTCTGGAAGCGAACTACCGCCCCGAGCACCCCCCACTGGCAAAGATCGTCATCGGCGTGAGTCTGCTCTCCGCCCCGGAAAAACAACTGACGCCAGATCGTCCCACCACCGCCGAGCCGAATCAATATCTACCACGTGACCTCGTCCGCCCGGCACGCACAACCAATGCCGCACTTGGCTGGCTGACAGTAGCGCTGCTGACCCTGATCAACCCGCTGGCAGGACTCGCCCTCGCCACGCATGCCATGACCATCAAATACGTCTCGCAGATCATGCTCGAATCCCTGCCTGCGTTGACCAGCTTCCTGATGGTGTTGACGTATCTTCAATTCAAGAAGAATCACAAGACAGGCTGGCTGGTTGCTTCGGCGATCTTCCTCGGGCTGACAGCGGCCTCTAAATATTTGTATTGCATCATCGGCATCGCCATTCTCGTGGATTGGTTCCTCGCTGCGAAAGAAGATGAAAAAATCCAGCCGTTTTTCAAACAAGCCATCTTCTGGGGGATTCTGGGAATCGTCATCTTTTTCGCGGCAAATCCCTATCTCTGGCCAGACCCGCTCACCCGTCTGCGGGAATCGGTTTTTTATCATGCCGGGTATTCCACCAGCGCAGAAGAAGTCCAGCGCTCAAATTTCCCATTTTGGCAACAATTTAACTGGCTGGTCTTTTCTGTTTCATTTTGGAGCCCAGATGTATTCCCATTTACAGTAGATTTTCTGATCGTTTTATTCGCGGTCTTTGGCGTTTCAAATTTGTGGAAGAAAGAACGCTTATATGTCTTGTGGCTGGGATTGGCGCTTTTATTCCTGATGTTCTGGCCGACCAAATGGCCGCAATATCTTATGATCCTGATGGTGCCGCTCGCGCTGTCTTCTGCAGAAGGCATGACGCGCGCATGGCAGGGAATCGCATCCGCCTTCACAAACTGGCAGAAGAACAAAATTGTCTATAAGAAAAAGGAAACGCGTCAAGCCGTCGCCTGGCTTGTGCCGGGACTGATTGCTTTTTCGGTGCTGACGTTGCTGCCATTCCTGTTCCAACTTGGCGTCTCCATCACGGATTTCAATAGCTCGTCCATTCGGGATGGCTTTCAGGGTGGCATCTGGCGTGAAGTGTTTGGCGGACTAACGGGTCAGATCGAGGCGACGAGTCCCGAGTACCCATTCCGTTCCAATGAAGTCCATTACACTGGTTTTTCAGGCTATCGCTCCATTTTTGATTTCATTACCATCAATGGGGTTTTTGTCTTCAACATTCTGTGGATGATCTTTTCCACCGGGCTGCAAGTGATTCTGGGGCTTGGGTTGGCGCTTCTGCTCAATCAACGCGGCGTGAAGTTTAGTAAATTCTGGCAGGCGCTCTTTATCCTGCCGTGGGCGATCCCCGAGTTTATTGGCGCTTTGTTGTGGCTGAATATCTTTGTGCCGGAGATCGGCTGGTTGAGTCTTGCCGCGCAAAAATATGGTGAGACTTTCCCGCTTAACTTCCTGATCGGTTGGGAAGACTCGCCCAATAGGACGCTTCTAGTTTTGTTGATTCCTGCCATTTGGTACGGATTCCCGCTCATTATGCTGGCTGCCAGTGCGGGACTCAAGATGATTCCAAAAGAGGTGTTTGAAGCCGCCTCGATGGATGGCGCGAACAGTCTGCAAATGCTGCGCCACATGACATTACCTCTGTTGATGCCCGTCCTGCTTCCGGCCATTATCATCCGTGGAATTTACGCCTTCAATCAGTTCTATCTCTTTCAGGCATTCCCATTCAACTATCAAACTCTGGCTTCGCTTTCCTATAATCTATTCAATCCCTCCAGCGGATTTGGTTTCGCCGGCGGACAGTTCTCGGTTTCTGCCATCATCAATATCATCACGGTCATTATCCTGATCGGCTTGGTCAGCTTGTTCAATCGCGAAATGCAAGTCCGCGAGGAGTTCCGCAATGCGTAAAATTTCCATCTCCCGCCAGATCCTCACGCAAGGTGTTTTCCTGTTGGTCGGATTGTTCATCCTCATCCCCATCTGGAGCACTGTCCGCCTCGCCTTTGATGGCTCGCTGCGTGGACGTCCCACCACGTTCACCTGGCTGCCCAAGGAATTTTCACTGGAAGCCTTCTTGAACGTGTTGGACCGTCCTTATCAATCGGTGGAGTTCAGTATTCTGTTACGGAATAGCATGGTCGTCTCCATTGGAGCGGCGGTTCTTGCATTGCTGCTTGGCGTGAGTCTGGCATACGCCTTTGCACGCTTCCGCTTCCCCGGGCAAACGGCTGGACTATTCATCCTTTTGCTGGCAGCTTTGCTCCCGCCGATTGCGTTCGCCACTCCGTTGTATATCATCCTCAGCATTTTGAAAATCCGCGCCACGCTCATCGGTTTGGTCATCGTCTATGCGGCGTTTGCCATGCCATTCGGGATTTGGAACATGCGCGCTGCCTTTCAAGCCATTCCCAAAGAAGTGGAAGAAGCCGCTTACCTCGACGGCGCTAGTCACTTTCAATCCTTCCTGTGGATCAGCCTGCCCATCTCATTGCCCTCCATCGCCGTCACTGCCATGATCGCCTTCCTGATGGGCTACACCGAGTTCGCCATCGGCTGGCTCTTCGTAGACAAAGCCGCCAACGTCACACTCTCCATGGCAGTCTACGCCCTCGTCAACGGACAATTCTCTGGCGCGCAACCGTGGAGTTATCTCGGCTCGCTTGCCATCATCATGTCCATTCCAGTGATCATCATCTTCATCATTTTCCAGGAAACCCTAATGGAACGCCTGCTGTTCCAGGAAACCTCATGAGCATCTCGGCTCGCACCTATCTCGAACATATCAAACCCAAATTGCTGGATGAGCTTTCAGAACGCGACGCACAGCTTCTGCTCGCGCATATCATGGGACGTCCACGCGCATGGTTGCTGGCACATTTGGAAACGCCTCTCACTCAACCGCAACTGGATTCAGCAAACCAAGCCTTTGCCCGGCTGGAAGCGGGGGAACCGCTGCCCTATCTTCTCGGTCACTGGGAATTCTACGGCTTGGATTTTGACATCACCCCCGATGTGCTGATCCCTCGTCCCGAAACCGAACTGCTGGTCGAGAAAGCCATCCGCTGGTTGAACGCCGCCCCTGAACGTCGCACTGTCGCAGACGTAGGCACGGGCTCCGGCATCATCGCTACGACCATCGCCACGCACATCCCGGGCGTAAATATCCTCGCTACTGATATTTCACGCGCCGCGCTCAAAGTTGCCAAACACAACGCGGAAAAATTCAAAGTCACCCATCGCATCGATTTCCTGCAATGTGATCTGCTCCCACAGCACATCGACCCATTGCCAACTGAAAGTCACTTCGACCTGATCTGCGCCAACCTGCCCTACATCCCCAGCAACACTTTACACGGACTGCCCATTTTCGGTCGAGAACCCACTCTCGCCTTGGATGGAGGCGCAGATGGACTCGACTTATATCGCCGCCTGATGCTCCTATCCATCGATTGGCTTGCGCCGAAAGGTTCCATCCTGTTGGAGATCGAAGCGACACAGGGCATTCGGGCGCTCAACATGGCATATGACCTCTTCTCTGAAGCCACTATTCAACTACACAAAGACCTCGCCGGGTTCGACCGGCTGCTGGAAATCCACCTGCATGAATGACCGAACGATTGTCATACGATTCCAAGAGGTAATCCAAGATGAAAACTGAGATTATTGACGCCGCCAACATCCATCACGCGCTCGACGTGCTATACAAAGGCGGCATTGTCGCCTTCCCGACCGACACGGTCTACGGAGTGGGCGTATTGGCTTTCAACAACCACGCCATCGAAAGCATCTACGCCGCCAAGAATCGCCCCATCGAAAAAGCCATTCCGATTCTGATCGGAGGCATGAACGACCTCGACAAAATCGGGCGAGACATTCCCGACATGGCACTTAAGTTTGCCGCTCGCTTCTGGCCCGGACCCTTGACCTGCATCATCCCAAAACAGCCGGCTCTCCCCGCAGCTGTCTCTGCCTCTTACACCGTTGCCGTGAGAATCCCTGATCATCCCGATGCGCTTAATCTGTTGCGTGCGGCGGGACCGATGGCCGTCACGTCTGCAAATATCTCCGGCGGAGAGAATCCCACCACCGCACAGGAAGTGTACGACCAACTCAATGGACGCATTCCATTGATTCTCGACGGTGGAACAACGCCCGGCGGAATCCCATCCACACTGGTGGATTGCACCGAAGAATCTCCAAAAATTATACGAGAGGGTCCAATCACGCTCGAAAATTTGCTTTCCGCCCTCTGATAATTTCTCATCCAATACTTAATCCGTGTTCAGCCGCCATTTAACTCAAAGAATATAATAACAGTTGCATTCTCCTGATTACTCCCCCGTCTGGCTTGGGCAAGCCGCTGGGGAGTGATTTTTTAAACATAATGGGCGACCTGTTTGGGTCGCCCATTTTTTGCGAATAAATGATTTACGAAAGCGGCCAAGTTGGCAGGACATCCATCTCCAACTCGGAGAGGTGACCCAACGCATAGCGGAAATATCCCGCTGCGCCGATCATCGCAGCATTGTCAGTACAAAGCGACAATGGCGGAATATGAACCGGGAATTCGGTTTGTCCCTTGAATATTTGTCGCAAGGCGCGGTTGGCTGAAACACCACCTGCCACCAGAATTTCCTTTGCGCCAAACTCACGCGCCGCATCCATCGTCTTTTTGAACAACACATCCACCACGGCTTTTTGGAACGACGCCGCCAGATCATGTACGGGGATGCCGTTGCTGCGCTTCCTCAGTTCCTGCACTTCGTACAACACTGAGGTCTTCACTCCACTGAAGGAAAAATTCCAGGTTCCATCGAGCCAGGCACGGGGGAAGTTGAAGCGCGAAGCGTCGCCTTCCTCCGCGGCTTTTTGGATGGAGGGTCCGCCAGGATAAGGCAGGTCCAACAGCCGCGCCACCTTATCAAAGGCTTCACCTGCCGCATCATCCAACGTCGAGCCGAGGCGTTGATAGGTAAGATGATCGGTCATCAGATTCAACTCGGTGTGACCGCCAGAAACAAGCAAAGCCATAAGCGGGAATTGCGGCGCAGGCGGAATATTCTCGCCCGCTTCATACACCCATGCAGAGTAGATGTGACCCTCAAGATGATTCACGCCGATAATGGGTTTGTCGAGAGCAAGCGCGATACCCTTTGCCATGTTCATGCCGACGATCAGCGAACCAGCGAGACCGGGTCCCTGTGTAACAGTGATGGCATCGATATCATTGAGCGTGAGATGCGCCTGCGTGAGTGCCTGCTGTACAACAGGGATAATGCTCAACACATGCTGGCGCGACGCAACTTCAGGAAAGACGCCACCATAGCGGGCATGGATCTCCATCTGCGAAGCTACAACGGACGAGAGCAATGCACGTCCATTTTCGATGACGGCGCAGGCGGTTTCGTCGCAGGAGGTTTCAATGGCAAGAATTCGGGCAGGTTTTAATTCAGTCATAAATATCTCAAAAAGGCTTCCGGGTTGGAAAGAAAATCTCTCGTCAGATTGACGTGTTCCAACTCATTATATTGCACTTCACGGATGGCGCCATCCTGAAATTGCAAAATCTGCGCTTCAGGAAACGCCAGAATGATCGGCGAATGTGTGGCGATGACGAATTGTGAATCCTGTCCGATCATCTGCTTCAGGGCGGAAAGAAAACTCAACTGACGGGTTGGGGAAAGCGCCGCTTCGGGTTCGTCTAACAGGTACAAACCGCCTGGGACGAAGCGTGCCTGTAACAGCGTCAGAAAGGCTTCGCCGTGAGAGAAGTTATCCAGATCATCGCCATACCGATGTTTCATCGCCGCCAGTTGACCGGCATACGCTGAACGCGCCAAATCCGCGGCATACTTCGAGCGTCCCTTGTAATCACGTTCAATATTATTGTATTCCTCTTCCAGCTCTTCGCGCGTCTCGCGCATGGAGCGGGCATAGCCAAAGAAATCTTCGGCGCGCATAAAGAAACCTTTGCGCGTTCGTTTCGTCCAGGCGAGTTTGAAATACTTCGCCAACTTGCGGACGGGTGCAAGCGTTCTGTCCGTTTTGACGCTTTCACTGCCCACTGTAATGGATTCCACCGCACACGCCAACGCCTCCATCACCGTTGATTTGCCGGAGCCGTTTTCGCCGACAAAAAAGGTCACTGGCGCAGTGAACTTAATCTCAGCTAGAGACCGAATGACCGGAACCGTGAAAGGGAATTCGCCTGTATCGCTTTCGAGGAATGGGCGCGGAGTGAGGGATTGAAGGTGAGTCATGATACATCAAGGTAACAGTCACTTTAAAAGTGACTGTTACCTGTTACTCAGTCTTTTTTCCACTTCTTCATCGGCAAGACAAAGTCATACGGATAATCCACCAACTTTTCCATCACACCATCAGGGCGCACCCAGAGCGTATCTTCGATGCGGAAGCCCATCCCTTTTTCAGGGTAGTACAAGCCCGGTTCGGAGGTAATGATCACGCCGGGTTTGAGGCGCTGGTCATCGCTTGCGGTCAAGCCGCTGAATGGTCGTTCGTGGATGTTCAATCCGACGCCATGTCCCAAACTGTGGACGTAGCCTTCAATCGGCGCTTTGGTATTGAGTGGCGTCTGATGCCCCTTGGATTCAAAGAACTCACAGGTCATGCGTTGATAATCCTTGAATACTACGTTCAAATCAAAGTTATCATTCAAGGTGTCGTAAATTTCCTTGACCTGATCATATAGCGCTTGCGCTTCGGGCGTGGTGTAGCCGAGACTCCATGTGCGGGTGAAATCGTAATAATAACCACCGCCCGCTTCGGCTGGATAAATATCAAAGACAATGGTCTGACCGAGGCGCATCAAGTCAGACGGAGTGCCTGCCGAATGCGGCACGCCTGCATCGCGTCCGATGGCAAAGATAAAACCGGAAGGAAGTTCCGCGCCATGTTCAGAGACCCACAAACGGATCTTCGAGTGAACATCTCCCACGGTAAGAGGCGTGCCATCTTCCTTGAGCAAGACTTCATCTTCGCGTACATCGCAGGCGGTGAGATATTCCTTCACCTTGTCCACCACTGCCGTTGTGACCTTGCCCATCTTGCGGATGCGCTCGACCTCATTCTCATCCTTGGTTTCCATTGCACGCAAGAAAATGGATTCATCGCGCGCCTCGCCGACGAACTCCAGGCTGGGCATCAATTTCTGAAGGTGAGACAACGTCCCAAACACCGTGCTGACATCGTAATGTCCATAAACGCCCACACGTCCTTGAGTCACGCCTACCTCCTCAAGCATCTGCTGATACCGCAGGGCACTGGCAAGCAATTGATTACCTTCGGCTTGACGAAGAATTTCGGTGTAATCGTATTTGGTATATGGAATCAGTTTCAGCCCGCTCTTGGCGGCTTCGTCACGTTCCATGTCGTTATAAAAATAGACAGGTTCCTCGCCGCGCTTTTTGATAACCGTCGCGTGGCTGACATGTCCACCGCCGGTCAGATAATACATGGGTGGATTATTCTCAGCATTGCCGAACACAATGAACGCATCCAGATTGCGGGCTTGCATAATGGGGTCAAGATCTGATTTCATTGAATCTCCGATTGATTGAGTTGTATAAATTCACGTGCAATCTCTTCGTTCTCGAACTCCAACTGCACGAGCTTTTTCTCGCGCAGAAATTTAACCGATACGCCAATCAGCTCGTCCGTTTCAGCAAGGAAGCTGACCATGGTCAACGGACGGCGGGTGATGAGCTTCCCATAAAAAGGAACAGCCAAAGATTTTACGATGACCTCAGCAATCGTCCCTGCAATCATTCCAACAACCAGTCCGACTCCGCCGCCAAACACAAATGGGAAACCTGCTGTTTCTGGAGTGGGTCCTTCTGGCGCGATCAACATGGCTGGGACAAAGGCAATCGCTCCGAAGATCAAACCGACAACGAAAAAGGGAATCAATGTCACTTTGGCGACGCTGCGTTCTCTGTCCGCGCAGGCTTTGCACACGGGCACTTTCAGCTCCAAGGTCACAGGTTTGTTGCGATGTTGCACACCCATGTGCAGCGACATGCCAAGCATTTCCTCTTTCGGCTTTCCACAATTAACACATCGCTCCGGGAATTTCACCGCAGGCGGTTTCTTCAAATCAGGAATGGCGATTTGAACGATCATTTGCTTTATGCTCTCAGCAAATTTTTCAAACCCACCAACAGCGCGCCTTCCTGCTCGGGCAATACCGTGCGTGGGTCGAGCAATACTTTATCATTTTCAGTGCGTGCAATGATGGGCGGATTATTCTTCCGCAATGCGCGCAAAAATTTTTCGGCTGATTTGACGCGCAATTCAAGCAAAAAGGTCGGAATGGATTCGCCGGGAAGCGAACCGCCTCCCACTGTCGATTCGCCGGAGATGACGGAGCCTTGTCCCAACTCGACACGCCACGCCTCAGCCCGACCCTGAAGTTGTTTCAACGTCAACGACATCATCTTCAGAATGGGAATCTCTCGCTCCGCCTCGTCCTTGAGGTAATGGGATAGCGTGGCAGAGATGCCCGCGAGACAAGACTTATCCGCGCGGACAGCTCTTGCCAGCGGATGCTTCTTGATCTTGTCGAGCAGAATCTTTTTGCCGATGATAATGCCCGCCTGCGGACCTCCGAGCAGTTTATCGCCAGAGAAGAGAATCACATCTGCGCCAGCTTGCAGGGACTCTTGCACGGTCGGTTCGTGCGAGAAACCGTATTTGGTGGTGTCGTACAATGCGCCAGAACCGAGATCATCAATGACGGGCACACCCGCCTGATGGGCGGCGTCAACGATGTCTTTGAAGTCGGGTTCCTCAGTGAAGCCAATGATCTTGAAGTTGGAACGATGCGCACGCATCACCAAGGCAGTCGGTTCTTCAAAAGCGAATTGGTAATCGGATAAACGTATCTTGTTGGTTGTGCCCACTTCTACAAGTTTTGCGCCCGATTGTTTCATCACATCGGGCACGCGGAAGCCGCCGCCGATCTCCACCAACTGTGAGCGGGCAATGACTACGCGCTTGCGATTCGCCACCAGTGCAGATAACGTCAGCAAGACAGCCGAAGCACAATTATTGACCACCAGCGCGGATTCTGCGCCGGTAAGTTTTTGCAACAGTGCTTCGGCATGGATCAATCGTGAACCGCGTTTGCCAGTTTCGAGGTCAAACTCGAGATTGGAGTAGCCGCGTGAGACGATGTCCATAGCGTGGATGGTGGCATCGCTCAATGGGGCGCGTCCGAGGTTGGTGTGCAGGATCACGCCTGTCGCGTTGATGACTGGATGGAGAGTCTGCGCCGTCCAGGCGGAAAGGGTGGATTCACTTTGAGCGAGGATCGAGTCAGTAGATGGCAACTCAGCCAACGCCCCAGATTTGAAGCGTGCGCGGATGTCATCCAATGTTTTGCGAAGCGCATCCAAGGTTAGAGGCCTACCAAAGCGCGCAATCAAATGCGCAGTCGTTTCGGTTTGGAGAAGCTGTTCGACGGAGGGAAGGTTACGAAGCGTTGTCATCGTGGATCACAGGCGGTCGGCGGTTGGCTTTCTCACGGATGCGGATGAAATACTCGGCGGCGATAAGTCCGCCTGCAAGACCGAGGATGACGTACAGCGTAACGAGGCGTCCCAGTTGCAACCAGGCGAGCGTGGCGCCATAGACTCCCACCCACAACGCCTGCCGAATGATGACATTCGCCTCAGCCGGCGGTTCGGCTGGAAAGCGTTGATGAAGAAAATAGACAATAGGAAGCGCCGTACCTGTAAGTGCCATGAGCAGGAGGGCGAAAAATCCCCAACGCGACCAAACGAGGGGCAGCGTCATCGTGATGACGAAATACAATCCGCCCCAACCGATAATGATAAGCGCAAGGGCAGATAAGCCAAATGGCTTGAAATGAAGTTTTTCATCCATTGGGAGAATTATACCCGTATCAGATTTTATATCCCGGCACGAAAGGAAAGCTTACCGCAAAGCCCGCTAAGAGCGCAACACTTGCGCCGCGCGCCAGTGCGGTGAGAAAACCATTAATTCTTCGCGTCCTTGGCGTGCTTCGCGGTTCATCTTTTTTTACGAAAGCTACAACAGCGGATTCCAGATGATGGATAGGACAATGGCAAGCAAAACGAACAATGCCGCAATTGCCGCAAAAAAGACGCTGATCTCTGTAGTTTCTGTGACGGTGAAAAGCTGCGTCGGCAGGCTGTCGAACACTTCCTGTAATTCGGTGGCGCTTTCGGCGAGATGATAGGAGCCACCGGTCATGCCAGCGACCTGTTTGAGCGTCTCCTCGTCGATCTCGCGGCGGAAGCCACCTCCTCCGCCTCCTCCACCACCAAAGAATGGGTCAAACGGATTGGAGTAAGTGGAATACGGGTTGCAATTCATCGGCGCAGTGTTGTTGACCGTACCAAAGCCAATCGTGTAGACGCGCACTCCACGGTCCGCTGCCATCTGCGCCGCATCCAGTGGATGAGTGCCAGTTGTGGTCACACCATCGGTCAACACCACAACGATGGCTGGGACATATTGTCCCTCGGGCATGGGCGTGACTTCCACGCCAGAGTACGGACTGACCACCGAATCATCGAACTCTGCAATGGCATCAAGGGACATCAAAATCCCTTCGCCAATTGCCGTACGACGAGCAGTAGTGATATTCTGAATGGTGGTCTCCAGCAAGGCGCGATCGGTCGTCGGCGGCTGGGCAATGACGGCAAAGCCAGCAAAGACGACGATGCCGATCTGCGTATCGGAGTTCTGTCCCTTGATGAATTCCAGCGCGGCGGCTTTGGCGGATTCCAAACGGTTCGGAGAAATATCCGTGGAGCACATGCTGCGTGAGACATCAATGGCGAGGATAATTGTCGCATTGGAAGCGGGCAGTGTGACAACAGAAACGGGTCTCGCCATTGCCATAACAAGGCTGGACATCGCCAACAGGAACAAGGCGAATGGCAGATGCCGCTTCCATTGGGATTGTTTCGGCGCGGCGGCACGGATCAGCGAGAGACTCGAATAACGAACTGCAACCGGTTTGCGCCGTCGCAAAATCAGAATGTATGCGAAGATCAAAAGCGGGATCAACGCCAAAAGATATAAAACTGGTGACCAGAGTAATTCCATCACAACCTCCAGTGTCAGTGAGGATACACCACAGATGAGCTCAGATAAATTTGTTTTTTTATTTATCAACCATCAATGTTCATCCATGTTGATCTGTGGCTAAAACTCCCTCACGGCACACGGCTAAACCACAACAATGACAACATACCGCCAATGAGTAGGATCAAAATGCTCACGCCCGCAAAGACCGCAGTGACTTCCTGCGCTTCCTCTTCAACTTTGAGGCGCGGCTCGATACTTTCATAGACCTCGCGCAAGTCTTCTTCATCCTGCGCGTTGAAATAAATTCCCTGCGTAATCTCGGAAATCTGCTGAAGCGCTGCTTCGTCCACTTGCGTGAATACCGTAAAACCGTTGACGGTCAACTGCGTGCCTTCAGGGCTGCCCACCGCAATGGTGTGGATGCGCACCCCGCGTTCAGCGGCGATCAATGCCGCCTCCACCGGATTCGGATTCATATTGTTCTCGCCATCGGTCAACAGCACAATGACCGAGGATTGATCCGCGGACACTGTTTCCGGCGCAGCATTGAGCGGCGGAGGGACATCCGCATCTTCAAAGCCGACGATGGGTTCCTGACCGGTGAGATTCGCAATCGTGTTCAGTGAAGCGACAATCCCATTTGCCAGCGACGTTCCGCGTTGCGGCTTCAAGCGTTCGATGGCATCGATGATGGCAGTCTGGTCTTCGGAGGGAATCTGCACCGAGAGTCCGCTTTCGCTGAATGCCACCACTCCCACTTTCACCGTCGAAGGTTGACGCGAGACGAAATCAATCGCCACGGCTTTGGCGGCTTCGAGTCGGTTCGGTTCAAAATCCTCCGCCGCCATACTGCCCGAAACATCAAAGGCAAGGATGACGATCCCTTCCACTTTCGGCAAGCCGATCACCATCTGCGGACGGGCCAGTGCGACGAACAGAACCGTCAGCCCTACCAGGAACAAGATCGCAGGCACATGCCGCCTCACCCCCACACCCCGACCTGAGGCTTGCTGCACCAAGCCCAAACTTCCATAACGAAGCGCGATCTGCGCCCTCCGCTGCTGCATTCGCAAATACAACAGCACCAGCAGCGGAATCAGAATCAACGACCAAAGCATGGATGTCCAAATGAACGACATGCGTTATCTCCGGCGCTGACGGCGCAACATCACAAAACTAGCGATGGCATGGATCAAGTCCGCTTCGGTGGAGAGCGGTAATACATCCACGCCTGCGCGTTTGAAGGCTTCGCTCAACTCGGCTTCACGCTTGCGCGCCGCTTCTGCAAACCGCTTGCGAAAATTCTTATCATGCGTATCGACATAAATCTGTTCGCCCGTTTCAGAGTCTTCCAAAATGACGTGACCAACATCTGGTAAATTGACCTCACGCGGGTCCCACAAACGGATGGCGATAACTTCATGCCGCTGACTGAGCAAACTCAACGAACGCTCCCAGCCTGGCGTGCTAATGAAATCAGAAACCACAAAAACCAGTGAATGTTTCTTGATGGTATGCAGTCCGCCTTTGATCAAAGCAGATAGATCAGTCATGGGCGCGCGATTTAAATGCGGCTGCTTGAGCAGATCATTGAGCAGACGCAACACATGCAACCGCCCGCTTCGCGCCGGGACCTTGTGCTGGATGCCATTCCCAAACATCACCGCCCCGACACGGTTCCCATGTCGCGTGAGCAGACGTGACAATGTGCCCACAAAGTCGATCAGCACATTACGCTTCTGGTTATTCAATATGCCAAAATCCACAGACGGACTCAGGTCGAGCAGGAACCACGCGATGATCTCGCGGTCTTCCATGTACTCGCGGACATACGGCGTATCCATGCGCGCGCTGACGTTCCAGTCAATGTAGCGGATATCGTCTTGCGGCTGGTACTCGCGCAGGTCGGCAAAGTCCACGCCGGAGCCGCGGAAGAGGCTGCGATAATCGCCCTGCAAATATCCGTCCAGACGGCGAATGACCTGCCAATCCAGCCGGTGCAGAATTCGCTCAGGAGTTCGCGCGGACATTAAAGTGTTCATTCATCGGCACCACGGGGATCGGAATGCGGTCGAGGATCTTGGTCAAAATTTCATCGCTTGAAATTTCATCGGACAATGCTTCGTACGAAAGCACCAACCTGTGACGGATAACATCCAGCGCCATGTCGACTACATCTTGCGGCAGGACGTAGCCTCGTCCGCGCACGAAGGCAAGCGCTTTGGCAGTGAGAATGAGATTGATCGAAGCGCGCGGACTGGCGCCGAAGGTGATGTAATGTTCAAGCTCAGCCAAGCCAACCGTCTTCGGGCTGCGGGTGGCGGTCACTACTTTGACGGCGTATTCAATGAGCGATGGGTCTACGTACACTTGGTCAGCTTTCTTTTGCAATTCGAGTAACTCGTCGGTATTCAACACCTTTTGCACGGCTTGAATGGCACCAGTCATACGTTCGACGATGACAAACTCTTCGGTCGTGGTTGGATAGCCGATCAACACCTTGAGCATGAAGCGGTCAACCTGCGCTTCGGGCAGTGGATAAGTTCCTTCAGTCTCAATGGGATTCTGCGTTGCCAGCACCAAAAACGGATTCGGTACTTTGAAGGTCTCGCGCCCGATGGTCACCTGACGTTCCTGCATCACTTCGAGCAGGGCGCTTTGAACTTTGGCAGGCGCGCGGTTGATCTCATCTGCCAGCAACAAATTGGTAAACACAGGTCCCAGCGAGGTATTGAACTCGCCGGTCTTCTGGTTGTAAATGCGCGTGCCGACCAAGTCCGCGGGGACAAGATCTGGCGTGAACTGGATGCGCTTGAATTCACCGCCGATGGAATCTGCCAGCGTTTTGATCGCCATCGTTTTCGCCAGCCCCGGCACGCCTTCCACGAGAATATGTCCGCGGGCGAGCAGGGCGACGATGAGCCGTTCCAATAAATGATCCTGCCCGACGATGATCTTCTTCACTTCATACAACACACGCTCCATGGGAAGTTTGTTCTCGCGATTTGTTTGTTCCATGCTTGAGTCTCCTTTTGAGTTGGCGCCCAAGTAGGGGCAACCCTTCTGACTTGCACTCACTTCACTGGGCGGGTTGTCCCTACGATAATTAATCTAATACGGCGGCGACCCCATCCCGCCAACGGCGATGTTGATGGGGACAGCAAAGCCAATACCTACAAAGAAATTTTCATCGGTGGGGTTGATCAGCCCAGTGACAATACCAATGACATGCCCATAACGATTCAACAGCGGGCCGCCTGAATTGCCGGGGTTCGCCGCCGCATCAAACTGGATCATGCCGGGGATTTCAAGATTACTATCCGGCACGCGAAAGACGCGATCAAAGCCAGAGATGACGCCCGAACTCATCGAGCTGTATAACCCAAACGGGTTCCCGACCACATAGGCCTCATCCCCCACCCGCATCGAGCCGGGATTGCCCAATGTCGCCGGAACGACAAACAATGGTGTGTCCAACGCCTGAATGACCGCCAGATCAAGCTCTGGCATTTCGGTGATGACCTGCGCCTCCGACTCGGTTCCGTCTGCGAAGGTGACAGTGATGCGACTCGCACCTTGAATGACATGCAGGCTGGTGAGGATATCGCCGAAGCTGTCGACGACGACGCCGCTTCCCAACCCGAAACCTGATTCATCTGCCTGAGTCTTTCCTTCCGTTTGGATCAAAACCAGCGACGGTTGGATGGCCTGATAGACCAAAGACGAATAAGCAGGTGGTGGTGTGGCAGACGCCATCGCCGAAGCGACAGACGCATTGACATCGTCAGCGCTGAGTTGGCTGGGTTGGACAATCACAAAGTGATAGATGAGAAGCACCACGAGGGTGGCAAAAACTCCCATAGCAAAGGGCAAGCCTCGCCGTAGAAGTGAAGCGATGTTCTTCATCCGCCCCTGCCATCGCTGTATGGTTGTTTCAGACGATTCGCTCATGCACTGTTCCTAACATTAATTGGGAAGACGTCAGACGCGATATAAAACGTTGAAACCACTATAAGGGTTGTATTTTAGATAAAGATGAGAAAATTTGACCTATTCTTACATGAACGGATTTGCTCATAAAATCCACACAATTAGGCGGGGTGAATGTATACTTTCGATACGAGGTGAATCATGAATGTATCTGAAGCGATTCGGTTGAAACGTGCAGTACGAAAATTCCAAGACAAGCCCCTGCCTGAGGAGGTGGTGCGCTCCATTTTGAATGCAGGGCGGCGCTCACAGTCGTCGAAGAATACGCAAGCGTGGCAATTCATTGCCATGCAAGATAAATCTGTTTTGAAGGAACTCTCCACGTGCGGCGAATGGGCGGGTCATCTCGCTGGCGCGGCGTTGGGAGTTGCGATCTTAACCCCAGACCCTGAGGGTAAATTTCAGATCATGTTCGATGCGGGACAAGCGGCGGCTTTCATGCAACTGGCGGCATGGGAATTGGGCGTGGGATCCGTCCCCGCCTCGATCTATGACCCGGAAAAGGCACGCGCCATTTTGGGATTTCCACCCGAGTGGCATTTGCGGATTGCGCTGTCGTTTGGGTATCCCCTGGAGGAAGAGAAATTGTCTGCGCCGCCAAAGAAGGGTGGACGAGTGGCATTGGAAGATGTGGTGCATTGGGATCGCTGGTAAGGGCTGATTGGTGTTCGATAGGTATAATGGAAGGAAATCATCTGGTAGAGAAAGGGAGAAGTCATGGCTGATAAAAAGAAAACCAAAAAAGAAGAAGGTTTTTCTGAGGATACGATCAAGCATTTGGAGTTTATACAGGGCTCGATCAACCGGATGGGATCCAATTCCTTCCAGATGAAAGGATGGATGATCACTATTGTTTCCGCCCTGTTAGGCTTTTATGCCAACTCCAATAACACAAAGTTTGCGCTGATCGCTATTTTGCCCGCATTGGTCTTTTGGAGTTTGGATTCTTATTACCTGCAACTGGAACGTCAATTCCGCGGCATTTACAATGACGTGGCCGGTCTCTCCAAAGACGTAAAACCCGTGCGTCCCTTTGAAATACCCATTCAAAATTACACCGAAGGCAAATATTCTTTTTGGGATGTTTTTCTCTCAAAGTGGATGATGCTTCTGTATTTCCCCGTGATCTTGCTTTTATTGGCGATCTATCTCTTTTTGTAAAACTTTGCTCGTCATAGAATCAAACAGGCAGGCTCATCACCTGCCTGTTTGATTCTGGCTTGCTTTACGCTATCTTCCTTGCCTGTTCAACGACCTCGATAACTTCGGGCAGGTCGATGCCCAGTGCGCGGAGTTTTTCCACGGTGGGAATGCTGTTCTTGTCCCAGCCGCGCCGCTCGTAGACAGCATCCATCAGCAATTCGTATTGCGCTTCACGATACTTGCGGAGTTGCGCCATCTTCTCTTCGGTGGACAGGTTTGCCGGGTCAATGCCGACGAGGCGCTTGAGTTGTTCATCGTAGCGTTCCTGGCGTGACTCGTATTCCACCTTGGTCACGGGTCCCATGGCGCGATAGGGTGGGTAATCATGCTGACGCCCCACACGTCCCATGCGCAGGGCAAAGACTTTTTGGAAGTTGTACACCCGCTCCGATTGAGCCAGTAAATCTTCGGCTTGGGTCGGCTTGCCGGTCACACCCTGATGAATCCAGGTGTAGTTCTCAACGTGTTCCTCGACCTTGGCAGGTTCTTTCGTCTCTTTGTTGTTGGCAGGGGAAATATCATTCCACGGCAGTTTGCATAGTCCATGCAGACTGAACCACGTCCGCCACATGGGGAAGTAGTGCAGCGCTTCGGCTTTGTCCTGAAAGCTGGGCAGCAGATTATGGACCTGATCCATGAAGATAAGCCACGCCTCATCATGCTGCGGACCTTTGGTGGCCAGTCCATAGCCACCTTGTTGGGCAAGCGATTCCTTGGTCAGGTATTCAGAGATTTCCATGCCTTTGATCTCCATGCCGATGTCATGCATGAAGACTGGGTCACCGCCGAATTCGCGCGCGAAGTATTCCTTCATGTAGCGCACACCCTGACCCACGATGACACCAAAGCCTTCACCGCGCGCCATCTGGTGAAGTAATTCAAGCGCCGCCGCGCCGTTGCCGAAGTTTAGTTCGAGTCCGCCAGTGCGCTCCTTGTTCAAGATCCCTTCTTCGTAACATTCCATCGCAAAGGCGATGCAGTTCGCAACGGAGATCGTGTCGATGCCATACGTGTCGCAATAGAAGTTGAGTTCCAAAACTTTCTGCGCGTCAAAGTTGCCAATGTTCGAGCCGAGACCGGCAGCATTCTCGTATTCAGGACCATCTACCAGCACACAAGTCCCGGCATACGGTCCGGTTTGAACCGGGAATTGATCCACACCATGCGAGCAGGACATGGTGCATCCCAGCCAGCATCCATCCGGCAAACCCTGCGTGAATTTTTCCTTCCACACTTTCGAGTCGATCTTATGTGTATCGGGATGCGAACCATAGCGGAAGTTATGCGTTGGCAGCAGGTCAAAGTGATCCATCACATCCACGATATTGGCAGTGCCGATCTTGCGCATCTGATTCTGTGAATCGTCGAGGTCGGCGATCTCTTTGTTGATGCGCTGCCCCGCCTTGCGGACGAGCGCCATATCCGCCACGCCGTTCTTATCGCCGCCCATGTCGGTGAAGCGACAGACAATGGCAGCAATATGCTTATCACGGAAGACACGCCCCGCGCCGCCGCGTCCCGCCTGCTTGAGGCGCACCTCTTTGCGGCGGACATCGTACCACGTGGAGTTGATCGCGGCGATGCGGGTATGTTCCGCAGCTTGACCCGCCGACAGCACCGCCACGCCACGCTTGCCTTTTTCATCGCCGCCATATTTCGCCGTGAGGATATTGCCGATAAGATGTGAATCTTCCGCTTCGAAGGAATACGGCTCGATCGTCACCCGACCGTTATCGCCATCGATGAAGATGATGACATCCTGATCCGCTTTGCCCTGAATTTCAAGCGCATCGAAGCCGGAGAATTTGAGGAACGCCGCAAAATATCCACCCACGTTGCTGTCGATGACATTGCCTGTCAGCGGACTAAGCGTAACGACTGTTGATTTTCCGCTGCCGGGATAGGCCGTGATGCCACAGATGGGACCGTTGGCGATCACCAATTCATTTTGCGAATCGTCCCATGTGGTTTGAGGCGTGACTGCATCCCACAATAATTTGAGCGCAAATCCGCGCCCGCCGGTAAACAGGTCTTTCATCTGTTGAGTGACCGGTTTTTCCGAGATGTGGTTATCTTCCAAATTGATGTAAAGTGTTCGGTTGGCATAGCCGCGTTCGACGGCACGCAATTCGTATGAATATTCCCCCAATAAAGTCGATTCTGCCGGTTGTGCAGACAGGGTCATGGACATTTCTCCTTTTCATGGATCGCGCAGAAGGCGCTGTTTTCATTATGACAAACAGGATAAAAAATGCCTACTGATTATCTTCCCGGTTTGAGCGTGTCAGGCGGCAGGACATTTCGCCCGGCTTTTATCTGTTCATATGGGTTCATCAGTGGTTTAATCCCTTCATGGACCACTCCCTGCTCCCATTTTTCTCTCCGAAAGGCGTTGTCGTCATCGGCGCTTCGACCTCGCCCGAGAAACTTGGCTATGGTGTTGCGCGCAATCTGGTCGAAAGCGGATACAAGGGAGCCATCCATTTTGCAGCGCAAAAGAGCGGGGAATTATTTGGGAGAAAAATCCACACCAGTTTACAAGATATCCCCGCCCCCATCGACCTTGCGATCCTCGTCCTGCCGACATCGGCCACGCCTCAAGCCATCGCAGATTGCGCCAAACGCGGAATCAAAGCAGCCGTTATCGTTTCAGCAGGCTTCCGCGAAGTCAATGCCGAAGGCGCAGAGCTTGAGCAGCGATGCGCCGCAATCGCCCGCGAACATGGGATGCGCCTGCTCGGCCCAAATTGCATCGGCACCATCGACACCCATCTCCCCCTCGACACGACCTTCCTGCAACCGCCTATGCCTGAAAAAGGCGGTATCGGATTTCTCTCTCATTCAGGCGCCTTCGCCGCCGCAGTCATCGATTGGGCGCGCGGACAAAATTTCGGCTTCTCGCGCATTGTCAGCCTCGGCAATCAAGCCGACATCAACGAGACCGATATGCTATCCATGCTGGCAGAGGATGATGACACCAAGGTCATCGCGATGTACATGGAAAGCATCTCCGACGGCAGGCGCTTCGTCCGCGCCGCAAGCAAAGTGACACGTCACAAGCCGGTGGTGGCGCTGAAAGTGGGTCGCTTCGAAGCCGGACAAAAAGCAGCCACATCCCACACGGGTGCATTGGCCGCATCGGATACTGCCTTTCATGCCGCTTTCGAAAAAGCGGGCGTACTCCGCGCCGAAACCTCCGAGCAGATGTTCGATTGGGCGCGGGCGCTGGAAAATTGCCCGTTGCCAAAGGGGGATCGGATCGGAATCCTCACCAACGCAGGCGGACCCGGCGTGATCGCTGCCGATTCACTCGAACATCACGGCTTGGTGCTTACCCAACTCAGCGAGTCCACGCGGACAGCTTTATCTGCCATGCTCCCATCCGCAGCCAGCATCCACAACCCGGTGGATATGCTCGCGTCCGCTTCGCCTGAGCAATATGCCGCCTGCTTAAACCTTCTGCTGCAAGACCCCAACGTGGATGGCGTGATGGTCATCCTGCCGCCGCCACCGATGTTCAAGACCGAAGACGTGGCGCGGAAGTTAATCGAAGTCATTGGCGAATTCGATAAACCGGTTGTCGTCGTGCTGATGGGTTCCATGCTCGTGAAAGAAGCCAGCAACGAATTCCGTGATGCCAGAGTGCCCACCTATCCATTCCCAGAGCGGGCGGCATCGGCATTGGCGGTCCTGGTCAAACGAGCGCAATTCCTCGCGGATGTCAGACCGCAAACAATTATCCCTGAACAAGTTGATCATCCCCCAGCCATCACCGTCGATGATCTTATGCAAGCGTATGGAATCCCTACGGCTCCAATCCGGCTTGCACACAACGCCGACGAAGCAGTTGTCATTGCCAACGAATTAGGATTCCCTGTGGTGATGAAGATCGCTTCGCCCAACATTTTGCATAAATCCGATGTAGGTGGAGTGCTGCTTAACATCAAGGATGCCACTGCCGTTCAGAGCGGGTACACCAAGATGATGAAACGCATCAACGCCCTGATCCCCACCGTGCAAGTGGATGGCGTGTATCTCCAGCGGCAAATTCCCGATGGACAGGAAGTTATCGTTGGGATGGTGCGTGACCCACAATTTGGTCCACTGATGATGTTCGGCGCAGGCGGCGTGGAAGTGGAGGGACTCAAGGATGTCACCTTTGCCTTGGGGACGTTGAACCCGGCTGAGGCGGAGTCCATGATGCGGCGCACTTGGGCAGGGAGAAAACTGCGCGGCTTTCGCAGCATCCCAGCCGTGGACGAGTCAGCGGTGCGCGACATTCTCATCAAGTTATCCTATCTCGCTGCGGAACATGAAGAGATCACGGAGATCGAGATCAATCCCCTGCGGGTGCTGGCAAAGGGCGCAGTGGCGGTTGATGTTAGAATCGTCCGTCATGCAACCCATTGACCCATGTGACTGGCTAACCGCATCTATTACCCAACGATTTGAATTCCAAAGCCCGAATTAATTTCATCAACTCCCTGCCATTGCGAAATAACAGGCGGAGTTTATCTTTGCGCATCACGCGACTCAATTAAAGGAGCATTCCATGACGGCATTTGTAATTTTAGATATTGAAGTAACCGACCCGGTTGGGTACGAAGATTATAAAAAATTAGCAGCGCCTTCTCTTCAGCCCTATGGCGGAAAATATGTTGCGCGTGGCGGAGCGGTTGAAAACCTTGAAGGAGATTGGTCGCCATCACGCATTGTTGTGCTGCAATTCGAAAGCGTGGAACGCGCCAAGGCATGGATCAACTCGCCGGAGTACAGCGAAGCTCGCGCTTTGCGGCATCGATATGCGGTTTCGAAAGCCATTGTCGTGGAAGGGTTATAAGTTGAAATCCGTTGAAAACTTCATTGCCCAATTTGAAGGGAAGACCGTCAGCGTTGCTTTGCATGATCTACAAACGGGCCGGGACTTTTACATCAATGCGGATGTGATGATGCATCCAGCCAGCACAATGAAAGTGCCGGTGATGATGGAAGTGTTCCGTCAAGCAGAGGCGGGGTTGCTTTCACTGGATGACCATTTGGAAATTTACAACGCGTTCACCAGCATTGCAGATGGAAGCACATTCGCGCTCGAAGAAGTGGACGACTCGGACAAAACGTTGTACGCGAGAATCGGCGAGACGGAAACCATCCGCGAGTTAAACCGACTGATGATCGTGCGTTCGTCTAACCTGGCCACGAATTTGCTGATGGAGCGAGTCACCTGTGCCCGCGTGGATGCTTTTATCAAAGAACTCGGCATTGAAAATATGTCCGTCATCCGCGGGTTGGAAGATAAAAAGGCATATCGCCTGAATATCAACAACTCGGCCAGCGCGCGTAGTTCCACACAAATGCTGAAGCTGATCGCAGAGGGCAAAGTCGTTTCGCAACAAGCTTGTGACGAAATGATCCACGTCCTGCTTGGGCAGGAATTCAATGAAAGCATCCCAGCACGTTTACCAAACGCTGTAAACGTCGCACACAAGACCGGCTGGTCTGGCGACTTCTTCCATGATATTGGCATTGTTTATCTGCCCCATCGAAAGCCATATATCCTTTCGTTATTCACCCATGGCTTCCCTGAAAACGATGAACACCAAGCTCATGAATGCATGGCAAAAATTTCAAAGATGATTTACGAAGAGATCCTATGATTACTGTTTCCAATCTTACTTACTATCCCATCAAAGCCTGCCGCGGGTTTGACGTGTCCGCCAGCAACATCGAACGCATGGGACTCGAACACGACCGCCGCATGATGGTCGTCACGCCCGAAGGCAAGTTTCTGACTCAACGGGAGTATCCACGCCTGGCGTTGGTCACACCCACGTTAAGGAATGAGGCGCTGACATTGTCCGCGCCGGATTTCGATTCACTCCAACTCGGGATCCAAACTTCTGGCACGCCCATGCCTGTCGAAGTCTGGTCAAGCAAAGGCGTGGATGCGATCGATCAAGGCGATGACGCCGCGGCATGGTTTTCGGATTGGTTGAAGGTTTCTGTGCGCCTCGTTCATATCGCCGACGGTTTCAAACGCAAAGTGAGTTCAAAATACGCTGTGAGTGTCGATGACCATACGGGCTTCGCAGACGGGTATCCGATTTTGATCATTTCGGAAGAATCGCTTCAAGACTTAAACTCGCGGCTTGATTCGGCTGTCCCGATGAATCGCTTCCGCCCGAACCTGGTGGTGAAAGGCGGTGATCCATTCGCAGAAGATACATGGAAGCGCATCCGCATCGGCGAGGTGGAGATGGCGCTGGTCAAGCCATGTGCGCGTTGTGTCGTCACAACGATCGATAAAGAGACACTGGCGAAAAGCAAAGAACCGCTCAAAACCCTGAGCGGCTATCGTAAACATGAACTCGGCGCGATCTTTGGGATGAATACCATCCCGTTAAATGAAGGAAGAGTTGAAATTGGAATGACCGTGGAGGTCATTGCCTAATGGAGCGCACTCTCATAGATATCATCGGCTGG
>JAHDWC010000040.1 GCA_023382575.1 Anaerolineales bacterium | reverse complement strand
TTTCTTCCTGCGTCCGGCACCGCAATGGGCAGACTTCCGCACCCCGCTCAAAGGTTACTACTTCGGCGCGAGCGGCGCTCACCCCGGCGGCGGCGTGATGGGCGCGCCCGGCATGTTGGCGGCAAAAGAAATGTTGAAGGATGGAATGGTGTGACGATGGACCGCGGACAACTGACCATGGTCAACGGTTTGTCGTCCATCGTCCGTTCACCGCTTCTTTCTTAACTGGAAGTTGATTCTGTAAAACTAAGTTTATTCTACGCTTTGAATTTGTGAATAATTGAAAACATGAACAAAGAAGAGCTGAAAACAAAACTAGATGAAATAGGTCTCACGCACGTCAGTGAAAAAATAGCTTCATTGGCGAAGATGTCGATTCGTTTTTCCACTTCACAATCAACCGAAGAGGAAATCCCTGTTGGCGCTTCCAAAGTTGGCGGGTATCCAGATTTGCCAAGTAATCATATTTATCCAACTTGGAAAAATGAGCCCCTGTCTTTTCTTGCTCAGATCAATCTTGCTGATATATCAAATTTTGATGCAGCATCAAAATTGCCTTCATCAGGTGTTGTTTCGTTTTTTTACAGTGCTTCACAAGAGACTTGGGGCTTTGACCCAAAAGACAAAGGGAGTTGGCAAGTTTATTATTTCTTGGATCCAAAAGATCTCTTAAGGGTAGGCACACCGAAAGAACTTTCTGATGAAGGACTTTATTCGCCTTGTTTATTATCTTTCTTTGAAGAATTGACAATACCTCCTTGGGAGTCTATCTTGATAGAAGAATTAGGTTTGAATAGAGAAGAAATGAGCAGCTACATTAATTTGGCAGAAAGCATAACGTCTGATGTTGGTGGCTTGGTAAATCGTATACTAGGTTATCCAGAACAAATTCAAGGTGATATGCAAATAGAGTGTCAAATGGTTTCAAATGGGATTTATTATGGCGATGCAAAAGCACATAAACATCCTCGTTACAAAGAATTAATACCCGGATCTACTGATTGGGAACTATTGCTTCAACTTGACTCTGAAGAAGATAACGCCAAAATGATGTGGGGAGATGTTGGACGAGTATATTTTTGGATACACCAAGAAGCACTAGAAAAACGTGATTTTGGCAAAGTTTGGTTCCAATTACAATGTTCTTAAGGACTTTTAAATGACATCTTCTAAGTACGACACCATCATCATCGGTGCGGGGCACAATGGACTTGTCGCTGCCGCCTATCTCGCCAAGCAAGGCAAAAAGGTTTTGGTTCTCGAACGCCGTTCCATCATTGGCGGCTCGGTGGTAACCGAATCTTTTGGCGACAGTTTCACCGCCGATTCGGTTTTCACAGGCGGCAGCCTCCGCTCTGATATTGTGAAAGACCTGAAACTTTCGCTTCCCGAAGTCAAAGAGAAACCTGCTTTCATCTCTTTGCAGCCCGATGGAAACCACTTCACGCTCGATGCAGAGTCAATCAAAAAATTCTCCGAAAAAGACGCGGCGCGCTTCCCTGAATTTTTGCGCTTCATGAATAAATGCGCGAGCATTCTTGACACTGCCTACGCCACCATCATGCCCCGCTTACCGATGAACTTCGGCATCCGTGAAGGTTATGGCTTGCTCGAACTTGGTCTCGAATTGAAACTTGCCGGGCGCAAGGACATGCTCAACTTCATCCGCGCCCTGCCGATGACCGCGCAGGAACTCGTCGAAGAATACTTCGAGTCCGAAGCCGTCAAAGCCGCGATTTGTGCCGTTGCCATTCACGGCTCGACATTGGGACCGATGGGCGCAGGCACCGGCTACACCCTCATCCACAACTGGATGAATCGTGGCGGGCTGGCTCACAAGAATGTTGGCAAAGCGGGCGAGATCACAACTGCTTTAGCCAATGCGGTCAAAGCCTTTGGCGGTGAGATTAGAATCGATGCAGAAGTTGCCCGCATCAAAATTGAAAGTCAAATTGCCAAAGGTGTTGTTCTTACAAATGGCGAAGAGATTTCTGCGAATCAAATCTTCTCCGCTGCCGACCCGAAGCACACCCTGCTTAAACTCGTCGGCGCACAGGATTTACCGCCCGAATTTGTCTGGCACACCCAATCCATCAAAATGCGTGGATCGGTTGCGAAGATCCACTTGCAGACGAATGGCGATCACGGCATCCCCGCAGGGACAGTCGTCCTCGCCCCATCCATCAAATATCTCGAAAAAGCCTACGACGCGACCAAGTACGGCGAAATTTCTGAGAAGCCATATCTTGAAGTGACTACTTCAGGCAATACGGTTTCCATTCACTTCCAATTCGCGCCTTACAACCTGAAACATGGAACTTGGAACGTGGAATGCGAAAAAGTTGAAAAGTTAGCGATTGAATCGCTCGCAGAATTCTTCCCCAATCTAAAATCGTCAATCGTAAATCGTAAATCCATCACACCACTTGATCTCGAACAATCATATGGCTTGACCGAAGGCGACCTCAACCACGGTCAACTTATGCTCGACCAGTTCCTGTTTATGCGACCGATACCGGGCTGGTCGAACCACAAGACGCCGATAGACAATTTGTATCTCTGCGGCAGCGGAGTCCACGGCGGGGGTGGAGTCAGCGGCGCGGCGGGTAGGAATGTAGCGAAGTCTTTGAAATAAAAAGCAGGTCACGCTTCAAGCGTGACCTGCTTTTTTAATTGAATAACCAGACGATCTCCATCTTGGGGTTATCGCCAGGTCCGCTGTGCCAGACTTCGCGTGGCGGCTCAGCCATTTCATGACCGTTCTTTTGGATCCAATCGGCGGCGGTATCGTACGCGCCGAGAATAACGGGGAAGTCGGTCTCGGGACCCACTGTCATTACACAAGCGGCTTGCCCGCCTTGTAATTGTTTGACCTGAATCTTGCCATTGCCTTTGACAGTTCCGTTTACCGGCATACAAATCTCCAGCGGACCATCTTCCTGCTCATTGATCGCACCGTGGAAGATGCCAAACGGCGCAGATGCGGCTTCAAGTCTCTGCTCAGCGAGGAGACCGTGAAATATTTCAATTGTCTCGAGAATGGTCTCATCCAGTTTGCTGGCTTTGATATGATGAGTCATGCTCAAGACTTGCTGGGTGGGTATCGATTTGATATTCACTTCGAAACTCATGGGAATCTGCTCCTGTCTAATTTGTTGAATAAATTGGGTGACCTGAGCCCGAATCTGCTCGGCTTGTTGTTCACGCAGTTCTGCGTATTCACTCGCCAACGCTTCGGCTTGCGTGGGCGAGTCTGCCAATGCTGCAAGCACCTGCCGAATGGTGGCAAGCGGCATATCCATCTCACGCATATTCCGGATCATGCGGGCACTCTTGAGCTGGTCCTCGCCGTAGTAACGATAGCCCGTTTGCGGGTCTACCCAGCGCGGTTGCAATAAGTTCAACTGGTCGTAGAGCCGCAGGGCTTTGAGCGAAAGACGGGTGAGGCTGGCAAAAGCGCCAATAGAGAGCAGTTCTTCAGGTTGGGTCATATCGGCAGTATACAGTCTTCCCAAAGGGTAGAGTCAAGGACCAATTATGGTAAGGTAGATCTTTGTTACGAGTCCCTATTATTTGAATTATAAAGATACCAGCATGCTGCGGAAGCGGAGTCCATGATGGCGGCGGGATGGAATGTCGTCAAAATCTTGAAATAAAAATAGGTCACGCAATTGCGTGACCTATTTTCAACCCAAAGAATTAATCTGTGAACAGGGGCAGGTGTCCCAGCGAGTGGATGTGCATCCACTGTGCACGATCTCCCTCAGTGAGGATCGCCGCCTCGCCTGCAATGGTCGCATTGGCTTTATCGAGGATCATGCGCATCCCCTGAAGCGTCGAGCCGGTGCTGATGACATCATCCACCACGAGGACCTTCTTACCCTGAATCATCTCATGATCTTTTTCATCCAGAATCAGCACCTGCGGCTGACCCGTGGTGATCGAAAGCGTCTCCGCCATGAGAGCTGTCCCCATGTACGGCTTGTATGTTTTGCGTAGAACCACATACGGTTTCTTTGTCTCCACTGAAAGCGCATACGCGATCGGAATGGACTTCGCTTCTGCGGTCAGGATAATGTCGTACTCAATCGACTGAACCTTGTCTGCCAACGCCTTCGCGCAGGCTTGCACCAATTCAGTATCCCCTAAAATGTTCAGGATGGCGATGCGCAGACCCGGCTTGATCTCAAACAGGGGCAGTTCACGTTTGACACCGGCGATCTCGATCGAATAGGTTTCACGTTTGGTCATGATGTCCTCCATGGGGAAAATTTTGCACCGAAAGTTTATCATGATTTATTGGCTCCTTTCCTCGTAATTCGATTAGAAAATTTGTGCTATACTCTGCCCATGCGCCCGATCCGCTCCTCCGAAATTGGCAGTTACCTATACTGCCGCCGCGCCTGGTGGTATCGCAAGACCGGGACTCCCTCTGAGAATCAAGCCGAACTTGCGGCTGGGACTGAACTCCACCGCCGGCACGGACGCCAAGTCCTTGTCGCCTCACTCACGCGGACATTGAGCCTGCTCCTGTTTCTGATAGCGATTCTGCTACTGGTGGCGTATCTCGCCTACAACCTGCTATGACCTACGCCATCCTTCTGCTCTTCCTGCTCGCGCTGATCTTCTTTTGGCAGTCGAACCGCCAGCAAAAAGCCGCCGGTCTGCCGGGCGGACGGATCATCTACACTGATACTCGCGGTTGGGGCAAAGTGGAAAAACCGTTGTTCCATCAAGCTCTTGGGCTGACAGGCAAGCCAGACTATCTGATTGAAAAAAATGGAGAGATCATTCCCGTGGAAGTGAAATCGGGGCGCGCGCCCGAAGCGCCCTACGACTCACACATCTTTCAGTTGGCTTCATATTGTCTGCTCGTAGAAAAAACCTATGGAAAGCGCCCGCCTTATGGCATCATCCATTATGAGAACCGCGATTTTGCGGTCGATTACACTAAAGACTTGGAGAAGGCGCTGATCGAGTTGCTGGCAGACATGCGCGAAGACGATGTCCGCAACAGGATTTCCCGCTCCCACGACCAGCCGTCCCGTTGTAAACGATGCGGCTTCCGTGAGGTCTGTGACCAGAAATTGGCGTAAACGCGCGTGTCTCGTGTCGTATCCAAAGGTATAATTTCAGGCATGTCTTCGTCATTCATCCCAAAACGGATCGTTGTCACGGCATACCCCAAGATGCCGGAGGCTTTCACCGAAGCTGAAGCCATGTCTGCGTTCTTGAAAGAAAAAGGAGTGGACGCGCCCGTTGGCTCGTTGTACGACGAAGGGTTGCGGAAGCGTGTTAAGCAGGGCGAGTTTGATATGTTGGTTGCCGTGGGCGGGGATGGAAGCGTGTTGCGGGCAGGTCATTTGTGTGCTCGCTCGGGTGTGCCTATTTTGGGAGTCAACCTTGGTCGGCTGGGATTTCTTATTCAGATCGACCGCAAGGAATGGCGCGGCTACTTTGAAAAATTATTGAACGGCGATGCGTGGATCGAAAACCGCATGATGCTGCGTGCGGAACATATCCGGGCGGGTGAGATGATCGGAAATTCGATGGCGTTGAATGAAGCTGTCGTTGCGCGCGGACAGAACCTTCGTCCTGTGCGTTTGACTGCCTTTGTGGATACCCGTCAGTTGACCAGTTATGTCGCCGACGGTTTGATCGCCTCCACGGCGACCGGTTCCACGGCGTATGCCCTCGCCGCAGGCGGACCCATTCTTCCGCCAGAGCTGCGGAATATTTTGCTTGTGCCCATTGCTCCGCATCTCTCCGTAGACCGGGCAGTGGTTCTCGCGGAAGGCTCATCGGTCAGTATTGTGGCGAAGAGCGAGAACTGTGTTTTGAGCGTGGACGGTCAACTGCCCTCGCCATTGATGGAAGATGATGTTGTCAATGTCACCGCCGCCGATGTGACCGCACAATTTGTCCGCTTTGGAGACCCGGGTTATTTTTATCGTAATATCACCATGCACATGAATGAAAACTCACTAGGATTACCCCGATGACTGAAATGACCACCACTTGTTACGCCCATCCTGGCAGGGAAACGTCCCTCCGTTGCAAACGCTGTGATCGTTACATCTGCATGTCTTGCGCGGTCAGCACGCCCACAGGCTATATCTGCAAAGATTGCATGCGCGAACGACAAAAAAGTTTTGATACCGCTGTCTGGCATGACTTTGTGTTGGGCTTTGCCATTGCAGGCTTGATCTCAGGGGTGGCGTCTTTTCTGGTCACCTTGATCGGCGGATTTGGCTTCTTTGGCTGGCTGTTGGTCTTTGCCGGTTCCTCCGCCGCTGGTGGGATCATCGCTGAAGCGGTGCGGGCAGTTACCCGTAAGCGTCGTTCCCGCTCCCTGTTCATGACCGTTGCCGGAGGCGTCATTTTTGGAGCCTTGCCCATGCTTCTCATGCAGCTTTTGGGCGGAAACATCTTTGGGCTGATCTTTCAAGCCATCTATCTTGTCGTAGCCGTGCCATTGGTCTATGCGCGTCTTTCCGGAATCCAACTTTCCAGATAACCCATGCTTACCGAACTTCACATCCAGAACTTTGCGATCATCGACAAACTTGACCTGCGCTTTGGCTCGGGCTTGATCATCCTCACCGGTGAGACCGGCGCGGGCAAATCCATCATCCTCGATGCCGTGGTCATGCTCATCGGCGGCAAAGCCGACACGACCTTCATCCGCACCGAATCCGATGCAGCATTTGTCGAAGGTGTGTTCCAGCTCAAAGGTCCGGTACGTGAAGCGGTGCATGAAGTCCTCAATCGCGAAGAGTTGATGGATGATCCCGATTACGTCGTGCTGATGCGCGAAGTCCGTCGCGAAGGGCGCAGCGTGGCGCGCATCAATGGGCGGACGGTGAACGTGGGTCTGCTTAAAGAGTTGGGTGCCCTGCTGATAGATATCCACGGGCAGGCGGAGCATCTCTCCCTGCTTGACCCGCGTGCGCATCTCGGTTTGCTCGACCGTTTTGCGGATGTGTCCAAGCCGTTGAATGAATATCGTCAAACCTATCACTCGTTATTGACCTTGCGCCATGAGTTGTCCGATTTGCGTAAAGCGCAATCGGATGCGGAACGTCGCATCGAAATGCTCACGTATCAGGTCGAGGAGATCGAGGCGGCGAAACTGAAAGTTGGCGAAGACGAAGAACTTCGCAAGGAACGTGACCGTTTAGCCAATGCCGAGTCGCTTGCGCAAAATGCACAGGAGGCGCTGGCAATTCTCGAAGAAGGCTCGCCCGAAACCCCCGCCGCCACCGATTTGATCGGTCAAGCCGCGCAGGCACTATCCGCTCTAGCGAAGATTGATGCGGGTCAGTCTGAGATGGCGAATCAAGCCGAACTCATGCTCGACACGCTCTCCGACATCATCCGCGATTTGCGTGATTATCTCGAAGAGATCGAGTTCAATCCCAAACGCCTCGATGACGTGGAAGAACGGCTTGACCTGATCCACCTGCTCACGCGCAAATATGGCGGCAACATTCCCGCCGTCGTCGCCTATGGTGCGGATGCAAAGAAACAACTCGAGACCATCACTGGCGCGGCAGATCGCATTGCCGAGCTTGAGATGCAGGAAGCCAAACTGCTCGAGAAACTTTCCAAGCAAGGCACAACCCTTTCCGAAAGGCGTAAGGCTGCTGGCGCGGCGATGGGCAAAGGCATCGAACTCGAACTTGATGACCTGCGCATGGCGTCAGCTCAATTTGGCGTAGACTTCCAAACCAAGCCGGACCTGAACGGAATTCCGCTCGCCAATGGAACGCGCATCGCTTTTGACCAGAACGGATTTGACCGCATCGAGTTTCTCGTCGCCCCCAACCCCGGCG
The DNA here is from genome assembly GCA_023382575.1 of Anaerolineales bacterium. Taxonomy (GTDB): domain Bacteria; phylum Chloroflexota; class Anaerolineae; order Anaerolineales; family Villigracilaceae; genus Villigracilis. Next base: position 16,971 of record JAHDWC010000040.1, on the reverse strand, counting down.
AAGGACTCAAACCGTTGGCGAAGATCGCCTCTGGCGGTGAAACCTCGCGCCTGATGTTGGGCTTGAAGAACGTCATGGCTCGCGCCGACGAAGTCCCTGCCCTCATCTTCGACGAGATCGACCAAGGCATCGGCGGACGCGTCGGCATGGTGGTGGGACAAAAACTCTGGAATTTGTCTCGCAGTCATCAGGTCTTTTGCGTGACGCATCTTCCGCAATTGGCCGTTTTCGGCGACCAGCATTTCCAAGTCCAAAAGCTGGTGGACAAGGGGCGCACGCTCACCCGCGTCGAATTACTCGACGGCGAATCTCGCCTGCTGGAACTTTCTCAAATGCTTGGCGAGGTTGGCGAAGGCACACTCCGCTCGGCACACGAGCTGCTGCAAACCGCCCGGCAAATGGTCAAATCGAAAAAGGAATAGAGGACAAAAAAACGCCTGCTTTCGAAAGCAGGCGTTTTTATCGGTTCTGACGGGTAGATTAAATGATGACTGCTAGGGTGAGGGGGGCACCCTAGCAGTCATCGTTGGTAATAATACACCTACCGCAAAAAAAATGCAAGAGATTTTCGTTAGAAAAATCTTAACATTTTTGTTAGTTCAGGCTTGTGCCCTGAGTAGGAATCGAACCTACATCTAAGCCTTAGGAGTGCCTTGTTCTATCCATTGAACTATCAGGGCGCGCTGAAATTATACCTAAAATCTGAAAACTATCCATCCTCCAACCTCATAGGAAAAATTAATACACCCACCCAACCCTTCATGCTATCATCACACCATGAACACAGCACGCCCACCCTGCTAAGCCCCATCCTCTCAAGCCCCACGGGCTGAATTTTTATTCCCCCTAACCCGTAAAAAGCCAACACCCGATGACCTCGACGGTGCCTGACGCAGCCGTCTGTTTGCGTTTAAGCGCGCCCGTGGTCCGCCCCGCTCCAATTTGTCGCTCATTTCTCACTTCGACAAATTGGAGGTTTCAAATGGAAACAATTCGGGGCAAAACGTCCCATACATTGGATTTAACTGATTTCTACACGCGGCTCGCTGATTACAACCGCATCACACTGGACCTTGGAACGGGTGATGGCAAATTTGCCTTTTGCTACGCTGAGAACTTTCCCAGCCACTTCGTCATCGGCGTGGACTCGTGCCGCGAGAATCTGCGTGAGTTCTCGCGCGCAGACTTGCCAAATCTGCTGTACGTCATCGCCAGTGCTCAATCGCTGCCGGGCGAATTGAACGGATTGGTCTCGCACATCACCATCAATTTCCCGTGGGGGAGTCTGTTGGGCAGTTTGCTGGACGGTGACCCACTCCTACTGCATGGGCTTGAATCCGCTGTGGGTTCAGGTGCCCGGCTCGAGGTCCGCTTGAACGGAGGCGCTTTGTCCGAAGCCGGCTGGGATCTTGAAGATGGCGCGGAGCGTATCCGCGAAAATCTGGCTTGTGCGGGGTGGCAAGTCAGTCTGCCAGCAAGGATGGACTCGCGTGCTTTGCGGAGTTTCCCCAGCACCTGGGCGAAGCGTCTGGCTTTTGGGCGTGATCCGCGCGCAGTTCAGTTCAACGCTCAGATTTAAAAATGTAGGTCACGCTTCAAGCGTGACCTACATGAACAGTTCCATTTTCTTTTTGCGGGGGAGAGCCTTGATGGCTCTCTCTCGTTTCAATGCCGCTCGTTTATCTGCCTGCTCTTCGAGATAGACCAACTTTACCGGGCGGCGGGTTTTGGTATAACGCGCGCCTACGCCTTTGTTGTGTTGCGCCAGCCGCCGTTCGGGGTTGGTGGTCCAGCCGGTGTAATAGGTGCCGTCGGCGCATTCGATGATGTAACAGTAACAGGTCATCGTAACCGTGATTATTTTTTGTCTGGGCGTTTGCCTATTTTCCCCAGCTTTGAGCCAAGCAGACTTTCCATGATCGAAATCTTTTCGGTCTTTTCGCCGGGCATGTGAGACCAGTCAGCTTGACTGCGCTCCAACAGCCAGCGGATGCGCCCCTTTTGCGCAGACGCCAGCCGCTTTTGAAAGGCTTCATCATTTTGACTGGACAGCTCGTCGCGTAAATCCATCAAGGAGGCGGCCATTTGATCCAGCAGACGGATCACATTCGCGCGATTCTGCGCGGATAGCAAACTTACAGCTTCGGTGTCTTCCGCCTCACTTAAGGCGGATGTGGCGCGATAGTAGGCGAGTCCTGCCACTTTGCGGGCTTCCTGCCAGCCGGGTTGGTCGATGGTGGCGTCCAGCAACACGGCAGAGACCAAACGCGGCAGGAGATTCGCGGAGGCCATCAAACCGTCTGATTCGATAAAATCTGTCAGCAGGGTGGAAGCGCCCAACAAGCCAATGACATCTGAGACCAGCTTTACCGCTTCACCGGGCGTGCCGGGAGGCGCTGCAAGCAGGAACATGCTCTTCAAAAACAGATCCGCTTTGGCAGAGTCTAGACCCGCACCGGATAGTTCCAGGTGACCCGGTCCGATGGCAGGGACAATCCCCACATAATGAGCCGTCTCTGGCAAAAGTTCCTTTGCCCACTTCACAACCTCCGCCTTAACTGGAGTTGTGTCCACCACCACAACATCCTTCCGCAGATCCTGCGCGATATACCCAAACGTCTCGCGTACCTGATGGACAGGCAGCGCCAGAATGACAAGATCGGCATTTTCAACCGAACTGGGCAAGTTGTGATTCGTGGCTTGCACCGCGCCAAACTTCTTGGCACGCTGTTCGATGCTAAAATCCTTGTCGTGCCCCAGCGTGGTCACCTTATCTTTGTGATCTGCCAGCGCCAACCCAATCGACGCGCCGATCTGTCCCAAACCGATGATGGTAATGTTTACAGGCATAAGATTCTCTCAAAATTTGATGGCTGGATTATAAATGAATACCCCGTTAAACTACGAGAACCGCGGACGCCGACCGCGGTTCCCTTTGAAAGGAGGAGAAGAGAAATCACCTTACGAAGGCAAATTTATCATGATTATCCGAAATGTACTTGACGCGTTCCCTACGATTACCCTACGATTGTTTGACAATTAACGAGTTTGTAAGTTCTTTCGGTTATGTTGTAACTACAGAGGATATGGATATGGATTTTTCCCCGCACATGATCCATCTTGGCGAATTAAATCACACCCCGCTTGGCGATCTTCGCATCGCCGTCTCCGACGTGGGGTTGGTCGCCGTTGAGTGGGCGGATGCCCAGCCGAAGATGTATGCCTACCTCCTGCGGTTGAAACTCCCCGTCGAGCAGAATCAGCGACAGGTCCAGCCGTATGCGAAGGAGATTCGAGAGTATCTCCGGGGAAAGCGGCACAAATTCACCTTCTCTATCGATTGGGCAACATTGCATCCCTTTCAGCGGAAAATGCTTAAGGTCGTTTATGAAATTCCCTATGGTGAGACGCGCACCTATGCCGACATTGCCGCACAGATTGGGCATCCAAATGCCTATCGCGCGGTGGGACGCGCCAACGCTACCAATCCCATGCCGTTGGTGATTCCCTGTCACCGCGTCATTGGCAGGGATGGCAAACTTCACGGCTATGGTGGTGGAGATGGCATCCCCACCAAGGAATGGTTGCTCAAGATGGAAGGGGCTGTTTTATCTTAGAGAGAAGTATACATCCCAAATCACAGTGCCAATGTTGTCATAATAGTCAGATTTTCCATCACCAACCAAACAGGTAACCCAATCGCCTTGTTGTAAACGAACTTTTTTGTATACTCCCATTGCTTCAGCAATTGCTTGTGACTTTGTAGAATAAGTTTGAACTGGCACAAAAGAGAAAATTGCCTTATTTCCATCTAGTCCGTTGCCGCTCCAAATAGGTTCTTCGCCCTTGAAACAAACTGTGAAGGTTGTGTACATCGTGGATGTGGCTGCGGCGAAAGCAGAGTCTGAATAGCGAAATGTGTAAAAACCTGTTAGTGGTACTTGAAATTTAACACCAGTAGTACTTGTTGACGGTATTTCAATTGTTCTATACTTGACGCCATTTATGACAAGAATAATACCTGCCATAACTACTACTAAAAGGGTGATTACAGTCATCCACTTTATGATTGCATTGCTTGAAGAAGAGCCGATTTTTCCCGTTTTGAGGCGTATTTTTCTTGATATCCACTGTCTATCAGGATATTTTGGATCAATTGCTCTAACCTGCTCCCATTTGGACAAAGCCTCGTCATACTTGTCTTCTTTTAGTACGCGTACAGCTTCTGCGTACAGAGCATCTAGACGATTTTGTTTTTGTGCTTCTAGTTCTTCATTAGAGAGTGCTGTGCTGATCTTTTCAATGATTCCATCTTTATCTTCAAATTTACTATCCAGCTTGCGAATTTCCTCAATCTTATCTAATGCTTTACGCCATTTTTTCGTACGGACAAGTCCGTGGGCCTGTTCATATAAAATATTGATCTGATTGATGCGCTGCTCATTTTCTTCAATCTTGTGTAGTTCATCCTCGATCTTTTGAAGCAGACGTTCGGTTTCAAGAAAACCCGTTTGTGATTTATGGACTTGTTCCAGCAAAGTACGTGCGTCCAGCCATTTGCCAAGGTCCATTTCACGCAATGCACGGCTGTAAAGGTCGTTCAGGTCAGCAAGACGTTTGAGTTCTTCCGCTTCTTTTTGGGCAGTTGGGAGCAGCCCGTCTGGGTCGAGGTGATTCGGTTCAAGAGCATGAATCTGCTCAAAGACTCTCAACACTGCCTGCCACTTTCCCCCATTATGTAGTTTCTTGGCTTCGAAATATAACTCGACGAGTTGTTCCTGCTTTTTGGCATGCTTCAATAATTGGGCGGCGTCTTTATACTCTGGCGATTTTTTCATCAGTTCATTTAGTGTTGTTATGGCATATTCCCAATTTTGTGCCTGATAGGCGTTCGCCGCCTGTGTATAAAGATTGGAAAGATCCCTGCGCCGTTCCGCTTCCTCCAGTTTTTCAAGCGCGTTCTTATGATTTGGTCTTTCGCTTAATATCGCTTGAAATCGTTGACAGGCCTTGTTCCAATCTTCGGTGTAGAAAGCGGCGAGTCCTTCTGTGTAGTACTGGTCGAGACGGTGTTCGGTTTCTGTATCTAAATCTTCGTATAGAGATGGGGTAACTTTAGCTCCAACACGATCCGCCCGTAATTTCAATGAACGTAATAATTTTATGTAGCCATTTTCTTCAAATAAATCTACCCACTGCCAACGGGTTAATTTTTCAGGGACGGGACAATCTTCGATGCGGGCTGGGATGAGAAAAATTGTTCCATCTGGTTTTTCTTCGGCACTATCGAGTGCAAATTTGATCTCTTTTTGGATGTAGCCTTCCTTGGTGATGGATTTGTGTGAAAGACAGATGACTACCACATCTGCTTCTTGAACCGCACGTGGAATTTCCACACGCCAATCTTGCCCGGGTAGGAGTTTTTCCTGATCAAGCCAAACATCAATTCCCTCTCTAACCAATCGTTTATAAAGGTCACGTACGTATGGCTTATCCCCTGATGCATGACATAGAAAAACTTTCAAGGCGTTATTTGGGACACCAGACATGCTGTTTATAACTCCACCAAGATTGATGTAATAACAAAATTATCATATATTATACGTCAGTGGACGGAAACCTAACAGCGAGTTTTTATCCCAACTGATTGTAGACATGATAGACTCGGGGATGTGGATCTTCTCATTCAACTTTTCCTGACGTTTCTAAAAGTCAATTTACTTAGCACGTCTGGTCCGGCTTCGGTGGGATTGTTGTATCACGAGGCGGTGGGGCGTTTTGTGACCGAGGAGCAGTTCGTTCAGGCCGTGGGGTTCTCCTCCGTCTTGCCGGGGAGTGATGCGCTCCAGCTTGCCATGTATGTTGGGTATGCGGCAGGCGGCATCTCCGGCGGATTAGTCTCCCTATTGGCTTCCATCCTGCCGCCGACGTTGATCATCCTTGGCGTGACGATGATCCTGCACCGCCTTCGGCGTGAGGCGTGGGTCAGCAACTTTGTGGAGGGGCTCACTCCCGCCATCGCCGTACTGATGGTTTTTACGGCATGGAAGATCTTTGAAAAAGGTGGCGGGAATAGCTGGTTTGGCTGGGTGCTTGGACTTGTCAGCCTTGCCGCAATGTGGTTCAAAGTGCCCGAGCGACTTGTCATCATCATCGCCGGCATTATAGGAGTTATTTTTCTTTCGGCTTCATGAAATCATCGAATTTTTCCACTTGGCTGCAATTATTTTGGATGTTTCTCAAGGTGAACCTGCTTTCGCCTTCGGGTCCCGCCTCGGTTGGATTGCTTTACAAAGAGGCGGTCGGCAAGATCATGTCCGAAGAACGCTTCGTCGAAGCTGTGGGTTTTTCCAACTTTTTGCCGGGCAGTGAAGCGCTGAAGTTAGCCATGTTCGTCGGCTATGCGGCTGGCGGAGTGCCCGGTGTGTTCACAGCCCTATTTGGAGCCGTCCTCCCGCCGACAGTGATGATGTTCCTTGTAGCGCTTGTCCTTCAGCAAGTTCAACAGGAAGATTGGCTGGATGGCTTCGTCAAAGGGATGAGTCCCGCAGTGGCAGCGCTGATTCTGATGGTGGCGTGGGAACTCTTCCGCGTCGGGCAGACGAAAAGCATCGGCAAACGCACATTGGTCATTGCTGCATTGAGCGCAGTCGCCTTATGGATGGATGTCCCATCACCGCTGGTGCTTTTAGGCGCTGGCGTGTTGGGCGTGATTCTATTTCGCTAATGGATGAAGATATGGCACCTGATATTTTGATCGTCACCAACGGAACTCATGAGACGTGGCCCGCCGTCGAGCAGGGCGCGTGGCTGGCGTCCATTCTAGATTCCAAGATCACGCTTCTCGGCGTGACTGAGACTCTGAATCCCGCGGCCATCGACGATCATCACCCGTTGGAGGATGTCTTCGAGCGCGCTGTCGGGTTGTTCCAACAGCAGGGGACAAGTTACAGCCTTGAGGTCCGCAATGGAAGCGCGGAGGAGATCATTCCGCAGCGGGCAAAGCAAAGCGATTCCATCGTGGTGTTGGGCCCATTTGGGCGTCCACAAATCCAGCGTTTGCTTTCGGGGCGATCGATCCGTCATTTTCTCGAAGAGATCGAACAGCCCATTTTGTATGTGCCGCGTTCGATTCTGCCGGTGCAGAAGATATTGATCTGTGTGGGCGGATTGGGCTATGAGATGACGGCCGAACATCTGGCGATGCAAATTGCGATGAAAAGCCGCGCAGAGATCACGTTGCTGCACATCGTGCCGCCTGTGGATTTGGATTATCCCACTGCGCGTACCGTCCGCGAGAATTGGCAACGCCTCGAACAGACCAATACGCCAGTTGGGCGGAGTCTGCGGCAGGCCTTGGAGATCGCCAAAGCAGATGGTTTGACCGTTACCATCAAAGGACGGCAAGGCAATGTGATCGAGCAGATCGTCGCTGAGATGCGAGATGGAAACTATGACCTGATGTGCATGGGCTCATCGTACAGCGTCCACTCGCTTCGGCAGATGTATTCTGCCAGCGTCACGTCGGAGATATCCGAGGTCAGCTTGTGCCCGGTGCTGACGGCACGCTACAGCAGGGAATAAAAAGGAGCGCAACTGCGCTCCTTTTGTTTTTGCATCGGTTATAACCCTGGCACGTATTTTTGTTCCCATTCCGCAATCGCTGCGCGGATGACATTCTTGATGGTCTCGTTGGGAACGTCGTCAATGGATTCGAAGCGTTGCAGACCGATGTACACTTCCACTGCGCCAGAGGGCGAATCCACGAGGCGGATGCCTTCGTCTTCCAGTGGGGTTCCCACGAGGCGTTTTTGCAGGACGGTGTCAATTTGCTGGACGATGCTCAGCAGTTTGAATTCCTGCTCGGGGTCTTTCTTCAAAGGTTGGGTGGCAGACGCCACTCCCAACAGAGAAGATGCAATTGAAGGCGTGGGAGGTGTTGGCGCTGAAGAGATCGGCGGAGTAACAACAGCAGGTTTCGGTGTTGCCTGAACCGGTTTGACGGGTTGAGCCGCCTGAACAGGGGCATCCAAAAATGGACGCAGGTATGAGATCACTTCGATCAGACGCTTCTTTTTCTCAGCCGAAAACGAATCGAGGTTGAGAGAGACGCCATCCATTTCAACGCCTCGGTCGCTTTTGATGCGCAGTAAGCCAGGGTCCACGACCGCGCCGGGGAGTTGCGATTTGAGCGCCTGCACTTCCTGTAACTTGCGCTCGGCATCTGCCAGTTTTCGTTCCGCATCAGTGCGCAGAATCTCGGTATTCGTCTCCATCGATTCCAACTTTTTGCGGGCTTCGATGTTCATGTTGAAATAGCCAAGCAACGCACCAATGCCAAAAATGAGCAGACCCACAAGCCACAAAGCGATAGTGGGAACGGTTGTCATGGCGAAATTTAGTTGCATGAGTTACTTCCTTTCGATCACCTGGCACTTCGGGCAAACATGTGTGCCGCGCTGACCCACGGTCAGCTTTTGGATCTTCGTCCCGCAGACAGGGCAGGGTTCACCCTCGCGGTCATACACTCGAAAATAATTTTGATATTCACCGCCGCGATAGACCCAGTCGATGCTGGCTCCGTTGCGGCGAATGCCTTCCTTGAGAACAGACTGGATCGCCTCGTGCAGCGCCGCGGCCTTTTTCTGCGACACGGCATTCGACAACCCGAGAGGGTGCAGCTTCGCCATGTGCAGCGACTCATCCGCGTAGATGTTGCCCACGCCAGCGAGGAAGGTTTGGTCGAGCAGTAACGGCTTGAGCTGGCGTTTGCGTTTGCGAAGGTTTTCGTACAGCCATTGCGGGGTGAACTCGCTGCCAAGCGGCTCCGGTCCGAGTTTACCGAGGACGTTCTGCGGCTGGTCGGTGAGCCAGACGCGCCCGAATTTGCGCGTGTCGTTGAAGGCGAGGTAACTCTCTGTGTTGTCGTCTGCTCTCAGGGCGAGGATGAGGCGGTCGTGTTTTTCCGCTTTAATTTTACCCATTCTTACCATTAAATCCCCGCTCATACGCAAATGTATTAGGAGATTGTAATCTTCAAGCCGCAGAATGAGGTATTTTGCCCGCCGCGAAACGCCAACGATCCGCTGACCTTTGACTTGCTCGGCAAATTTCTTTGCAGATGGAAACGCAATCGTCCGCGCCCAGCGTACATCGGCAGCGACGATGGTTTTGCCGGTCACATCCGGTTCGATGGTTCGTGCGATGGTTTCGACTTCAGGAAGTTCGGGCATACCCAGATTTATTCGTTGAACATTTCTCCCACCGAACGTCCTTCATGGGCGCGGCGGATGACTTCTCCCAGCAATGGGGCGATGGAGATGATGGTGATCTTGCCTTCGAGAAGTTTCACCTTCTCCGGCGGGATAGGCACAGAGTCGGTGGTGATGATGTGCTTGATGGGTAGCGATCCCAACCGTTCCGCGCCTTGAGCCGAGAGAATGGGATGGACGAAAACGAGATAGACATCTCGTGCGCCATGTTTCTTGACCACGTCCACGGCTTGAGCGATGGAGCCGCCTGTATCCACTTCATCGTCCACGATGATGACATCACGGTCTTTGACGTCACCGATGAGAGTCAATGCTTCGGCTTTGGCTTCGTTGCCGAGGCGACGCTTCTCGATGAAGGCGATGGGCATGTCCATGTCGGCGGCGTAGTTGCGTCCCTTTTTGGCGAAGCCAAGGTCCACGGATACGACGACTGGGTCTTTCATATCCTGACGAAGATGGTTGTTGATATGTTCCACCATCAGGTGTGACGCGGTCAACACATCGCCGGGGATGGAGAAGAAGCCTTGAATTTGTCCGGCGTGCGGGTCGAGAGTCATGTAGCGATCTGCGCCGGCGGCTTCGATCATATCCGCGACGAGGCGCGCGGTGATGGGTACACGCGGCTGGTCTTTTTTATCCGAACGCCCATAGCATAAGTATGGGACAACAGCTGTAATGCGCGCCGCGGAATCCAACCGCAGGGTTTGAATGGTGATGAGCAATTCCATCAGGTTGCGATGCACTGGCGAGGAAGTGGTTTGAATGACGTAGACGTCCTGTCCGCGCACACTGCCGTTCAATTTAATGAACAGATTCTCGTTCGGGAATTCGATCATCTCACGTCCGCTGATGGGCAGACCGAGGTATTCTGCGATCTTTGCCGACAGTTCGGGCGAGCCGCTGCCTGCAAACAACTTGATGCCCCCGTACACTTTCAGATCATGATGCACATGATGCATTCCGTTACTTCTCCTTCTTTCGTTTCGTCCACTCTGAGCGCAGCACACTCATGATGAGGACGTCGTCATATTTTCCATGTTTGTAGACCGCTTCGCGCAGTCGTCCTTCCAAAACAAAACCGGCTTTTTCGTATGAGCGCACCGCCCGCACATTGTCAGCGTAGACTCGTAAAAAGGCGCGATTCAGGTTCAAGGTCCCGAAACAGTGGCGCAAGAGCAGCGACATCACTTCCGCGCCGTAGCCTTTGTCCCATTCCGATTTGTCACCGATCATGATGCCCAGTTCCGCGCTGCGATTCGCATTCTCGATACCGAACACGCCGCAGTTGCCGATCAGCTTCCAGCCTTTACCTTTGCGGATTTCAATCGAGAGCGGTTTTTCATTGGGGTCACGCTGAGAGTTGAACCATTTCTCCTCATCTGCCATCGACATGGGCAGATACAACGCCAGGCTGTGGGTCACTTCCGGGTCGTTGACCCATTTATGAAACTTGGGCAGGTCCTCGCGTTCATTTGCACGCAGACGCACACGTTCGCCATATATGATGCTCATTTCAACCTTCCATTCAATAACATACGGACGGCTTCCCACGGTGAGATGTTCCGCTGAACGACCTTCTCTAAAACATCTTCGTACTGACTGGCGGGGACATCCTCATGGAAGCGGGTCATCAGCGCATCGCGGATGAGCGCCTCCAACTCGACCTCGAGCCGGGTACGTTCGCGGAGAGTCCAGTCGCCGCTCGAGCGGAGATGTTCAACATGCCGCGCGATGGCAGCCACGAGTTCAGGAATACCTTTGCCTTCGGTGGAAATCGTCTTTTGGATGGGCGGAATCCACAGGTTCACATTTTGATTCGGCTCAGGCATGGACACGCTCATATAGGTGCCATGATGCTTGAAGACACGAGCCGTCGGGTGCGCCAACTCCAGCATGGACTTGAGCGACTTTTCAGTATTTTCCACGCCGGGGCGGTCTGCCTTGTTGACCACAAGGATGTCGGCAATTTCAAGGATGCCGGCTTTGATGGCTTGAATATCATCGCCCAAGCCGGGCGCTTCGACTACGAGTGTGGTGTGAGCGAGGCGAGCAATGTCCACTTCGCTTTGTCCCGCGCCAACCGTTTCCACGATGACGATGTCGAATCCGGCCGCATCGAAGACTTGGACAACATTCGCAGTGGCCTGTGCCAGTCCGCCCAGCGAGCCGCGCGACGCCATTGAGCGGATGAAGACATTCGGGTCGCCTGAAAGATCGCGCATGCGGACTCTATCGCCCAGTACCGCTCCGCCCGTGAACGGACTGGATGGGTCTACCGCGACGATGGCCACGCGCTTGTCTTCTGCCTTGCGATAATGAAGCGCAAGTTGATTCACCAGGGACGATTTCCCGGTTCCGGGAGCCCCTGTCACACCGATGAGATGCGCTTTGCCTGTATGGGGGAAGAGTTCGATGAGTGTGGCGCGCCCGTCGGGCGAGTCGTTTTCAACTCTAGTCAGCAGACGTGCCAACGCCAGACGGTCACCGTTAAGAATGGCTTGGGAGGAGGTCATCAAATTAAAGCAAAATCCTCTCGTTAAGAACAAAACACAGAGCCTTTGCGCTCTGTGCTGAAAAAAGCAGTTATCCTGCCGTGGCTATCTTGATGTCGCGGATAATGTCCTCGGTGGAAGCACCGGGACCATATACGCCAGTCACTCCCATCTCTTTCAAACGACTCAGGTCTTCATCGGGGATGATGCCTCCAATAAAGACTTTGACGTTTGTCTGCCCGTTGGACTTGAGCAGTTCCATCACCCGTGGGGTGAGCGCCATGTGCGCGCCTGAAAGAATGGACAAACCAACCACGTCCACATCTTCTTGCAGGGCGGCTTCAGCGATCATTTCTGGGGTTTGGCGCAGACCAGTATAGATGACTTCCATGCCGGCATCACGCAGGGCGCGTGCTACTACTTTTGCGCCGCGGTCGTGACCATCCAGCCCGGGTTTGGCTACTAATACACGAATTTTCTTATCGGTCATTGTTCCTCCGAAGGAAATATCGTAAGTGATTATACTATGTATCACAAACCGGAAAATCGATAAAAAAGAAAGGATTGCCAAACGGCAATCCTTTTTGTTACTCGGTTGGTGGACTTTCCGGCGGGGCAATATCTCCAAAGTCCAGCACGGGGCGCATTTGGGTGGCGCCTTCGGGCGGACCGACGATCTTCTTATCTTCCATCATATCCACGATGCGTGAGGCGCGAGTGTAGCCGATGCGTAGACGTCGCTGCAACATCGAGACGGAGGCGCGTCCTTCCTTGCGGATGATGCCCACGGCCTCATGGAAAAGTGGATCGACACCATCGGTCTTGCCGACCTCTTCCCACAAGGGAGCCTGCTTGAGCGGCACATTTTCAGGGATGGTATCTGCGGGTGTGCCTGCCGCCGCGTAGGGGTTGGTGCCACCTGCGAGGGTGCGCCAATATTCCACCAGACGTTGAATTTCAGAATCGGAAACGAACACACCCTGCAAGCGGACTGGTGCGGGCGCATCGGGCGCCTGATAGAGCATGTCACCACGCCCAAGCAGACGCTCCGCTCCGGGCTGGTCGAGGATGACGCGGCTGTCAGTGTTGGATGCGACGGCAAACGCAATACGTGCCGGGAAGTTGGCCTTGATGAGACCTGTGACCACATCCACAGATGGACGCTGCGTGGCGAGGATCATGTGAATGCCTGTGGCGCGTGCCAGTTGCGCCAAACGTGTAATGGTCTTTTCGGTCTCGTCTGGGGCGATCATCATCAAGTCTGCCAGTTCGTCGATGACAACGACAAGATAAGGTAGTTTTTTCTGTCCTTGTAATTTCATCTTGGCGTTGTAGTCGGTGATGTTACGCGAGCCGACCTGTGCGAACATATGATAGCGCTTGTCCATTTCACGCGTCATCCATTGCAGTGCGCCGATGACACGATCCATTTCCACGACCACTGGTCCGAGCAGATGTGGGATGCCGTTGTAGCCGGTCAACTCCACGCGCTTCGGGTCGACGAGCACGAGGCGCAGGTCATCGGGCGTGTTGTACATCAGCATACATGTCAAAATGGAATTGACACACACCGACTTACCGGAACCAGTCGTACCGGCGATGAGCATGTGCGGCATCCCTTCGATGCTGGCAATGGTGGGATGTCCCGCCACGTCGCGTCCAAGCGCGAAGCCAAGCGGCTTTTTATAATTCTTGTACACTTCACTTTCGAGGATGTCGCGCAATGCAACTCGCGCCATCTCTTCATTTGGAACCTCAATGCCGACGTAGCTATGTCCTGGCACTGGCGCTTGAATGCGGATGCGCGGCGCAGCGAGTGCGAGCGCAAGGTCATCGGCGAGGGATGCGATTTTGCTGACGCGCACTCTCGTGCGTACCCCGCCTCTCGTCTCGACGAAAAGCGGCTCCACCCCAAATTGGGTGATCGAAGGTCCGCGGCTGATCGCTACCACTTGTGCTGGCGCGCCAAAGGAGGCCAGTGTTTCTTCGATGAGGCGTGCGCGCTGTTGAATGAACTCTTCGTTGGTGGAGGTCTCCATGCCTTCATCGAGGATGTCTTCCATATCTGGCAGCTTCCATTCGATGACGGTGGCGCCGCTGCGGGTTTGGACAGGCTGAACAGGCACAGCCACCGTCTGTACGGCAGGCATGGCGGAAGAATCTATCGGGGTGAAATCGCTTTGAGCAGCAGAATCAATTGCCAGTGATGTTTGAGGCGCGATGGGTTTGTTGAGCAGGGCTTGCAGTTTGTCGGTCAGTGGCTTCAGCCAGAGGAATAAATCCGCGACGGGTTTATCCAACAGGATGGCAATGCCGAAGATGAGCCATCCGAACAAAGCGATGAAGCCGCCTGCTGGGCCAACCAACCACCAAAGAAATTGTTGAATGACTCCGCCAATCGCGCCGCCGCCTGCCCCTGTCAGGGCTACAGCTTCGGCGGTTTCGGCGGTGGCTCCGCTGATGGGGTGCAAAATGCCAAGCAGCCAGAAGAAAAGGATGACGCTGCCCAAGGCGCGTTCTGTCGTCAGCGGCGGGATGCGCTCGATTTTGCGGAAGACAAGCCACAACCCAAAGACGACCAGTCCAATGGGGAGGATGTATACGCCCCATCCAAATAATTGCGCGAAGATGAAGATCAGCCCGCCGATGGCAGGGGAGCGGTTGGCAGAGAGCAACCCCAAAAAGAGCACAATGCCGACAAAAGAAAGTCCAATGCCAAGCACATCCAGTTTACGTTCGGGTGAGAGATTTTCCCACCAGGAGGGTTCACGTGGGGGTGGCGGCGACGGGTGATGCGCCTTGCCCTTCGGCGCAGACTTTCCGCCGGGCGCTCCTCCTTTTTTTGAGGTGAGCGTTTTAGCGGCGGGTTTTGTATTTTTCTTCGGAGGGTCGGAGGGCTTGAGGAGAGGCATGTGCCGGGAATATAAAAATGAAAAGCGAAATGCGATGAGATTAAATCATCGTTGAGTCATTATAGCACAAATGGTCTGTTATCTTTTTTATGGACCAAGCCGTTGACGTTGTAATGGATCGTATTTCACTTCACAAGGATGTAAATTTTTCTCTTCGCTTAAACTGAAGAGAGACGGAATGAGTTAAGGTAAAATGGACGGGATTAATCACCATCAGTGGCCGAAATTTTCCAGAGACAGCGGAAACGCATCCCTCTGTATTTAGACAGGAATCAACTTTGTTCGAAATCCTTTTTCTTGGCACATCTGCTTCCGCGCCTTCGTCAAAACGCGGGTTGACGGCGCAGATCGTCTCCCATAACGAGTATCGCTTTTTGGTGGACTGCGGCGAAGGTACGCAGCGTCAGATCCTGCAATCTGGCATCGGGTTCAAACGCCTGACGCGCGCCTTGCTGACTCACGGTCACTTGGATCACATCCTTGGGCTGGGTGGATTACTCTCCACGTTCTTGCGTTGGGAAGCCATCGAGGAATTCGAAGTCTATGGCAGCAAGGGCGCTCTGGAACGTGTGCGCACGCTTCTATATGATGTCGTCTTGCGCGGTAAACAAACGCCGATGCCGCTTCGTCTGGTGGAGATCAAGCCTGGAGTCATTTTTGAAGCGGAAGATTTCACGGTCACTGCTTTTCCTGTGTCCCATGGGCGGGCGGATAGTCTTGGGTATGTCTTCGAGCAAAAGGCACGCCGCCCATTCCTCTCGGAAAAAGCAGATGCATTGGGCGTGCCTTTTGGACCAGAACGCCGCGAGTTGGTGGCTGGAAATTCGATCACTTTGCCTGATGGAAAACGCATCCACCCGGACGATGTGCTGGGTGACTGGCAAAAGGGAAGTAAACTCGTCATTGTAGGGGATACCGGCAGAACCGATAACCTGATCGAAGTCTGTAAAGATGCGGATGCAGTCGTTATCGAATCGACGTATCTGGATGAAGAAGCTGAGATGGCGGGACAGTTTTCGCATCTTACTGCGCGAATGGGCGCGGAACTTGCCGTAAAGGCAGGGGTTAAGAAACTAATTCTCACGCATATATCGCGTCGCTATCGCGGGAAGGATGTGCTTGCGGAAGCGCAATCTGTTTTTCCGAATGTGGTGGTCGCGCGCGATTTTGACACATTCCAAATCAAGAAAGAACAATGAGCATGGATAAGAAATATACAATCGGCATATTGACTTCCGGCGGCGATGCCCCCGGGATGAACGCAGCCATCCGCGCGGTGGTGCGTACGGCGTTGGAAAACAACATGAACGTCATCGGTGTGATGCACGGATATGAAGGTTTGGTCAACGGAGAATTCCGTCCGATGGGCGCACGTGATGTGGGCGGTATTTTGCAGCGCGGCGGAACCGTGTTGCTGACCAGCCGCAGCAAGCGCTTCATGGAACCGACCGGTCAACGCGAAGCCATCCGCAAGATGAACGAAGCTGGCATGGATGCATTGATCGTTATTGGCGGCGAAGGTTCGATGAATGGCGCCAATGCACTCTCGCAGCAGGGAGTGAAGGTCATCGGTCTGCCCGGCAGCATCGACAATGACATTTGGGGCACGAATATCGCCATTGGTACCGATACCGCCATGAACACCATCATGGATGCGGTGGATAAATTGCGCGATACAGCTTCGTCCCATCAGCGCGCGTTTTTGGTGGAGACGATGGGACGCAACAGCGGCTATCTGGCTGTGATGGCGGGCATCGTCTGTGGCGCGGAAATGACTCTGATCCCTGAAGTGCCCACCTCGGTCGATGAGGTGGCGGTAGCAGTTGAAGAAGCTTACAAACGCGGCAAGACTCACGCCATCATCATCAATGCGGAAGGGTCGGGCATCCGCACCACAGATCTGGCGGAACGCATCGACCAGATGGATGTTGGCTTCAAGACCCGCATGACCATTCTCGGTCATATTCAGCGTGGCGGTTCGCCGACAGCGTATGACCGTCTGCTGGCGTCCCGCATGGGCGTCAAGGCGGTGGAGGCGTTGATCGATGGCACGCATGGCATGATGGCTGGCTTGAAAGGCAAGGGCATTGACTTCGTCCCGCTGGCGGATGTCATCACCAACAAGCGGCAGGTGAATATGGAATACTATCGCATGGCAAAGGTGCTGGCGCGATAATAAGAATGTGAAAACGAAGACGGCGATTGACACAGGTCAATCGCCGTCTTTTTATTCCTGGTAGGAGAAACCCATATACCAGATGGCATCTTTGATCAGATTGCGGACTTCACCCACTT
>JAHDWC010000039.1 GCA_023382575.1 Anaerolineales bacterium | reverse complement strand
TTACCAACTCCATTTGGGAAATTGGAATATCCAGGGTGTGCTTGGCGGTGGTTTGAAAATTCCCATCAGTGATGGCAACCGCAACCAGAAATAGCAATTCGTTGCGCTGTGCAACCTCACTTAGTATCCTTTTGACGCCCGCATCCAGGTCTGAGACCACAAGTTTGTGTTCCAACACTTCATTTAGATACACTGCCTGTAAAAGATCGGGATGGATAAAGGTGATAACAATATAAGCCTTACTCGTGTTATCCACGATGATCTCTTGTATGGCGGACCATCGCCGCGTCTCTTCTGTCAGGAATTTAAGAGCTGCATAACGTGTCCCCAAATTTTGGTCAGTTTGAGGAATGGATGAATTCGATAATTCGTGGATGATAAACATCCACTCATGGGTCGGTGCGTTGTATACATTTGCGTTGACGGTTTCAGGTACACAGGGGGGATATTTCCCCGCTTCAGAATTAGTTTCTCCGCCACACGCGGTTACCCCTGCTAACAATAGAACCAAACTCCACCCAAGGACTGTGCGATACAAACTGCGATTCCATACATGATCTGACATGACCCCAATCCTCATCTATACCCAACTGGATAATGGAAAAATGTTTCACATCACCATCCATGAACATTTCGCAGATGTAATGAATGACAATGAGACGGTAAAATCATTATATTGAATCCAAATGGGCGGTTCAAGACCATTTGTCACATTCCCCAAAAAGTTCCGCCGCCTGCCAGCATGGGGGGGACATGTTGGTCAGAGCGGCGGGAGACACCAAAATACCAGTAAAAGGGAGGGCAGGTGTCGTTACTGACAATATACACCTTTTTTATCCGAATTGCATTAAAAATATATAAGACAAGAGTACTATCCCTTCCCACCAAAGATCTTCAGCCACTCATCCACCTCGTTTGGCGAGAGTTTTCTCTCTGTGGGTCCCGTGCTGGTATCCGTTGCCAGGGCTGTCCGTAGAAGCCTTACAAATTCTTCTGAAGAAACAAATGCCGCCTGATGGACTTTCGCCGTCATTTGAACCTCCCGATCAGAAGAAACCACCGTCCAGTTTTTGGCAGATTTCCCCATATGATCTAACCTTGCGCGGATAGCGGAATCAGCCGTCTGCGCGCGCGGGATGAAATGAGCCTTCACGGTTCCCAGCTTACGCATCCCAGCGGACCCGACAGGAGCACCGTCAAAGTAAGCTTCAACTTGCTGACGTTTGATCCGTGCAAAGTCTTGCAGGAGGCGCACGAGTTCCATTTCATCATCGGGGTTATCGAGGCGCAGTCCCAATTTGGGAATCAAATTATGTCCGTCGATCAGGTAAGGCATGTGGACATTTTACTAAAAAACGACAGCCGACTTCAAATCGGCTGTCATCTTCATTAGGCGGCTTCGACCACTTTGGTCTGCACGTTGAATGTGGGCGGGTTTTCCAATGTCTTCTTCACTTTGCACAATTCCGCCGAGCGGACGAGTGCGGCGTGATATTGCTCGGGGAAGGTGGGCGGCACTTGGATCTCCAACTCGATGTGGTCCATCATGCCAGTGTTCGGGTTGGGGTGGTTGCGCTGAATGATGCGAATGCCTTCGGTGGGCAGGTTGCGTTGACGACAGAAACCAAGCACGTAAATGCCGGCGCAAGTGCCAATGGATGCCAGGAAGAGTTCAAACGGCATGGGCGCCGAATCGGCTGGCGGCTGGTCGGTATTGAACGTATGTCCGCGATAATGCGCGTCTACTTTTAGCCCGCCCGGAAAATCAATGATCATATCCATGAGAAAAACCTCCAATTTGTTTATCGTATGTTTTGATGTGCAAGGTTGAGAAAAGTTGCACAAATTCGTCAAATTATAGTGTGACATTTATCCATGGAAATGCACCATATTTGCCCCGCTTTCGTATATAAATTTGTGTGCAGATTGCATCTTAAAATAAGATGCGAGAAATATTCCGAAAGACGAATCCGAATATAATCAACATACCAAACAGAAGGAGACTCTCATGACCGAGAAAAAAGCATCTGATATCGTCGTCACCCAGCAGGGTGGCGTGGTAAAGAATATCCTTAACCAATTGAAACTCATCTTCCGCCTCATGGGCGACCGACGCGTGAGCGTCTTTGCCAAGTTGATCCCGATTGGCACACTCATCTATCTTATCTCGCCAGTGGATGCGGTTTCCCTGCCCATCATCGGCGCAGTGGACGATGCCGCCCTGCTCTGGCTGGGTTCCTACGTCTTTACCGAACTCTGTCCGTCGGATGTGGTGGAAGAACACATGAAGGCGCTGGCAGGCAACACAACTTCACATGGGTCACAGGATGATGTTGTAGACGCTGAAACCACCGACGTAAAAGAATAATGAAACGACTATTAATTTTATTGGTGATGCCACTGCTTCTGGCCTGTGGCGCATTTTCAGATTCTGTCACGCCTACAGCCACGCCTCTTTCTCCGACGGCAATAATTCCCGCCACTCAAACCGAATCTTCGCCGCAAACGGAACCTCCCACCACCGCCCCGCAGACAGAGACGCCCTCTGCCACAAACGTGAGCCAATTCCCTGATGCGGCAGCGTATGAATGGCGGCTCATTGCTTCGGGGTTAACCCGCCCCGTAGATTTACAGTCCGCATATGATGGCTCAGGCAGGTTGTTCATCATCGAGAAATATGGTGTGATCCGCCTCTTCAAGGATGGATTGTTAATCCAGGAACCATTTTTGAACATCGACGACCGCGTCAATGACCGTGGAAATGAGATGGGCTTGCTTGGGTTTGCTTTCCATCCCAATTTTGAGCAGAACGGATATTTCTACGTCAATTACACAGGCGAAGGCGGGCATACCTTCATTTCAAGGTTTCAGGCAAGCGGTGATACCGCTGACCCAAACAGCGAGACCATTCTATTGACCGTCAACCAGCCTTATCCCAATCATAATGGCGGCGCTGTAACCTTCGGACCGGATGGTTATCTCTATCTTGGTCTTGGCGATGGCGGCGCAGGTGGCGACCCATTAAAGAACGGTCAAAATATCGAATCTTTGTTGGGGAAAATTTTACGCATTGATGTGGATCAGGGCGACCCGTATGCCGTTCCAGCCGACAATCCTTTCGGAAATGAGGTTTGGGCGTATGGCTTGCGGAATCCCTGGCGCATCTCTTTTGACCAGGTGACCGGTGATTTGTGGATCGGCGATGTGGGGCAGAACGTTTGGGAAGAGATCGATTATTTGCCCGCAGGCTCTCCCGGTGGCGCGAACTTCGGTTGGAGCATCATGGAAGCCAGCTATGGCTATGATGGTGAGGCGCAACCCGGATTACTGCTCCCAGCTGCGGAATACAGCCACGATTTTGGCTGCTCGGTGACGGGTGGGTATGTCTATCGCGGCGCGATGCCAGAGTGGAATGGGGTCTATCTCTATGGCGACTACTGTTCGGGGATCATTTGGGGGGTGATCAACGTCAATGGTCAGTGGCAGTCTCAGGTCCTGTTTGAGGCGGGGACGACGATCACTTCGTTCGGGCAGGATGAATCCGGGGAGGTGTATCTCCTCAGTGATACTGGCAATGTTTTTGTCCTCACGAGAAAATAAAGACATATCACATCCTATATAGGTGCTTTGTCATACCCATGTTTATGACGCCTGTCACTGGTGTGACGGGCGTTTTTCTCGTAAACTTCAGGTTGTCAGTCAGGAGTAATCATGGCAGAAAAAGTTTGGCAGATTGAGAAAGTGAAATACTGCGAACATGTAGAGCAGGAAGTAGCCATCGAGAACGAGGTTGTTTATCCTGCCGATCAGTTGCCAGATCAGCCTCCGCGAGTGATCGCACATCGTTGCTCTCACGCGTTGGAATGTAATATGATCGAGAAACCGGCTTGTTCCCTGTGTGGGACGAATCCTGACCTAAACCTTGTATAAGTGAGCAACCGCAAGTTGCTCCTCCAAACTCTCTCTCCTCCCTCTGAGTTGGTCTATTGGCTGCACCGCGTTCACACGCGGTGTATGCCGTTAAAAGGGGATGTTTAAAAATACAATCGCGGAGTTCCTGTGACTTGTGAAATCCGCGGTTGTGTTTTTAACGTTTCTCGGCCAAGTATGCGAAAAAACCGGCGCGTTTGAGGGCTTGGAGGGTGAGCCAGCCTAAGAGTCCGCCTAATGCGCCGAAGATGACGTAACTCAGGAAGGCGCGCAGCAAGCCCAATGCAACGAATCCGATCGGTGCGCCGGTGATAATTCCAAAGAGCCACTTGGTGAGGAATTTTCCAAGATGCCCGAAGATGCCGACGATGACCGCTATAACTGCGTTGTCGGTGTTGCCATGCAGAATCCACAACATCAAGTCCGAGCTAATGCCGACCATTGCGTAGGAGAGGAAGGTGTTCAACGCGCCGAAATCGCCCAAGCCGAGGAAACTTGCCAGCAAGCCAGAGGTTACGCCGATGATGGAGGAGGCTCCCAGTTTCGGCACGACACGCGCGCCGACGATGATGATCGCCATCCAAAAAATGCCGGAGTGACCGGACATCTGCAATGGCGTGCGCAGGGCGATCTTGGCAACGATGACGAGGGCGGAGAATAGGGCGAGCAGGATCAATTGAAAGGTGGAAAAATAACGCTGTTTCATCTTTACCTCTAATCTAAGGAGATGTGATCTCGATCTTGTCCACATCTTGAATCCACGAATCGCGGATGTCAAAGCCGGGGATGGTGGAGACCAGTTTGAGTGTGCCGCGCCCGGCGAGGTCGAATAGGACATTGTTCTCTTTGTTCTCGACTTCTGCCCATGTAAGCGTTTTCGATTTCTCGCGGGTCGAACTGGACACGGTGACTTGTGACTGATCCTGAAGATTATCTTCACCGAGGTAGAACAGAAGTACATCACATAGCAACCAGCCGTCTTGAGTCTTGCCTTCTTCCGCGTCTACAAAACTGGCGGCAGGGAGTTGACTCAGGTCATCGGGCACAAAACTGGCGACGAAACCACCATCGACAAAGATGGGGATCGAGCCGGGGGGCATGTCGGCGGGCGCTTGGGCTGCGGCTTGCTGACGTTGGAGAAAATCCACGCCGAGCACGATGCCCAAGATCACGATCATGATTGCCCCCGCGAGCAGGATGCGTTTTTTCTGGTCCATTATTATCTCCAAAATAAAAGGATGAGCAGGATGATTGTCCCGGTCATGAGGAGGAAATCCAGCCGGGTGAAAGACAGGGAATGATAGGAGACGCGATGCGGCGAATCAAATCCGCGGGCGTAGGAGGCTTCGGTGATCGCCCAGGCGCGTTTGGTGGTCAGCACAATGGCAGGGACGGTGAGCGAGATCAGGTCGCCGACGTTGGTGATGAACTTCCAGAACGATGAAACATTTGGAAGCGCGCCGCGCGATGATTGCGCTTCGCGGATGGCACGCCATTCATCATCAAGCAAGCCGAGGCTTTGAAAGGCGAGGCTCAAGCTGAAGGCGTAACGATACGGCACGCGCAGTTTTTCGAGCGCGAGACCCAGCTCACGGGTGTTGGTGGTTGAGAAAAAGAGGGCGAAGACACCGGTCAATAAGATGAGGCGCAGACAGATGAGAATGGCATGGTCAAGATTGATCATCCACCAGTCAAAAAGGAAGAGCAGGATCAAGACCCATTTGAGCCGCCAGATATGCTCCAGAGTGGGGATCATCAAACGCGCCCAAAGCAGGAAGAGCACATACACAGCGAGGAAGATCAACAAGCGCTCAATGGAAGTCATCACCACCAACGAGACGGCGAGGCTGAGGAATAACTTTGTGCGCGGGTCAGCATGACGAAGTGGAGAATCTTCGACCAGCGCGAGTTGACGGGAACGTCCCGCCTGACTGACTCTCATCGTGACTCCGTTCGTCCGCGCAGGAACCAATCGGGAAGAAGGATGCCGGATTTTTGCCACGCAGATGAGTCGTTCAAGACCGCGTCGGACAAACCGTCAGCGATGACTTCGCCACCGGGTCCGAGGAGAATCAACCGGTCCGCGTGAGAGGCGAGGGTGAGGTCATGCGTGGTCATCACCACCAGTTGACCCGCGTCCGCCAGAGTCCGCAGAAGTCGAATCAAAATCGTTTTGTGAAGTTGATCCTGCCCGAGCGAGGGTTCATCCAACAGCAAACCGTGCGCGGGCTGACGCATGAGCACCAAGCCGAGCGCGACGCGTTTCTTCTCGCCTTCGCTGAGCAAAAGAGGCGGCGTGTTTTCGTAACGCTCCAAACCGAGCGCGGAAATCAGCCAACGGAAATAATTTAGGTCGGGGTTGGGAAGGCGATACAACATTTCATCGCGCACGCTGGCGTTGAACATTTGCAGGTCGGGGTTTTGAAATGCGATACCGAAGTTCGGGGTTTCATCGCCGTGCGCTGTATTGACCTTTACACTGCCGCCATGTTTTTGCAGACCGGCAAGCGAACGCAGCAAGGTCGTTTTGCCAACGCCATTTCGACCGACGATGGCAACGATCTGTCCGCTGTTGATTTCGAGATCGAGATTTTGGATGATGTCGCGCTTCGCCAACTGGACGTGAAGCTGGTCGATGTTTAATTTGAAGCTTTCTCTCGCTGACAAATTCGCGGACGGGAAATCCGTTTCCCTCTCTTTGCCGCTCAAAGCAATGTGATGCAGTTCCGGCAGGTTGTCGAGATATTCGTGACGGTGTTCGAACATCACGAGCGCTTTTCCGCTGGCAGCGAATTTTTGGAGATAGGCGATCAACTCGGTGGCGGCGGTGGTATCGAGCATGGAGAGCGGTTCATCGAGGATCAATGCCTCAGGCTGGCGGGCGAGGATGGCAGCAAGCGCAAGCCGTTGTTGTTCACCGCCGGAAAGAGTCTGCGGGTTGCGATGACGCATGTGCGCGAGGTGGAAATCTTTCAGTGCGGTTTCGAGGCGGGACGTGATCTCGTCGTGCGCCAAGCCGAGATTCTCCAAACCGAAGATGATCTCATCTTCCACGGTGGGGGCGAGCATTTGCGCGGCGGGATTTTGAAAGACCATGCCCGCTTTCTCTGCCAGTTGCCACATGGGAACTTCGTCGGTGCGGTAGCCGTTGAGCCAGACTTCGCCGGAGATCTCGCCATGATACAAGTGAGGGATCAAGCCCATGAGACAGCGTGCGAGTGTGCTCTTGCCGCAGCCAGAGGGACCGGTGACGAGCGTAATTTTCCCCGGCTCGACATTCAACGAAACGGGCGATAAGCCATGACCTTCTTGTGGGTAGCGAAATGAGATTTGATTGGCTCGAAGCATGATTCTTTTTATGTAGGGGCGACCCGTCAGAATCTCATATAACCTTGGGGCACAACAGGAGGGTCGCCACTACGTTTGGCGAAAATATGTTTTTTTCAATTCAATTTCAGCGGCAGCCAGTGATCTTCCTGTTTTTCAACGAACAAGATCGGCTGGCTGTTGCGGCGGGCGGGGCGGAGTTTATCCGCGAGCACCAAGCCTTCGCTGACGGTTTGACCGTTCATCGTCTGCACGGCGGAAATTCCAGTGGCAAGCACAGCCTCGATGGATTGCAAACCTTTCAAGTCACGGATGGAACCGAGCAAAACATAGCGACCATCATTGCCGGATTGAGCCAGTCCAACCGCGGCGAGCGCACCGATGACTCCATCCTGTGTGCCGCCCAAGCCTTCGAGGTAAATTCCATGCGCGGCAGCCAGTTTGCGCGGCTCGTCTTGATAGACGAATTCACGCCGGGCACGTTGACCGTATTCCACAACTTCGGCAGGAACATTCGTGGCGATACACAAGCCGGGGTCACTGCCTTGCTGGTAATCAGCGAACATCAATTTTTTGGCGAAGGCTGCAATTTCTTCCAATGGATGCTGCTCGCCTTCAAAAAGGATGGACGCGCTGCTGTTGTGGGATGTTTTCGGCACACGCGGGTCTTCCAACAACTGATGGCGCACAATGCCGTGGATGTGGAAATCCTTTGCGAGTGCCGCCGCCATGTCACGCGCCAAATGCCCTGTGCCACGCGATTCCAAATTGTCGGTGTCGTCAATTCCAATAATGTATTGCATGTCACTCTCCTTTTGTAAAAACAAACAAAATTTATTTTACTTGTCTGTGATTCACAAACCTCGAAACATCTTCATCTGCCGGGGAGTTGAAGACATCATCTGGACTACTAACCTGATGCAAGCGATTACCGATGATGACCGCGATGCGTGCAGCGAGTTGCGCGGCTTCGGGCAGGTCATGCGTCACAAAGACCGTCGTGGTGGCGGTTTCTTTCAGCAGAGTGCCGAGGTCATCCAGCAGGCGGCTGCGGGTGGGCGGGTCAAGCGCAGAGAAGGGTTCATCGAGCAGAAGCAACTGCGGTTTGAGGATCAACGCCCGCGCCAGGCTGACGCGCTGCGCTTCGCCGCCAGAAAGTTGATTGGCGCGTCGCTTCGCCAGATGACCCACACCCAGTCGCTCCAACCAAAGCGGAACCTTGCGCTGGATTTCATCCTTATGAACTCCGCGAAACTTCAAACCGGATGCGACATTGTCAAAGACGGATGTATCAAACAAAAGCGGATCTTGCATGACAAGCGCGATGCGACGCCGATAATCTGTATCTGACTCCGCCGAAGCCTGCGTGCCGTTGAATTGAATTTCGCCACGCTCGGGCTTGAGTAAACGAGACAGCGTCAGAAGCAATGTACTTTTGCCTGCGCCATTCGGACCAACCACTGCCAGCACTTCTGCATTTTGAATCGCCAGATGCTCCAACTGCAAGGCCGTATGGGAGCCACGCTTGACCAACAAGTTGCGAACTTCAACCAGCGGGGTCATTTGCGCACGCCCCTTTGCTGAATCCAAGTCAGCGCCCAGTTGACGAGGAAAGTGATGGCGAGCAATAAGATGGCTAACCCAATGGCGCTGTCGAATTGTCCCTTGCTGGTTTCGAGGACGATGGCAGTGGTCAACACGCGCGTTTGGTAGCGGATGTTTCCGCCGACCATCATGGATGCGCCCACTTCCGAGATGACCGAGCCGAAGCCAGCCATCAACGCCGCGAGCAAGGGTAGACGCGCTTCGCGCCACAACATCCAGATCATTTGGGTTCGGGATGCACCAAGCCCATAGAGTTGCAGAATCAGTCTCGGGTCCAGAGCTTGAAGCGCGGCGGCGGTTAAGCCAGTCACCACCGGGAAGGAGATCACAACTTGAGCAATGATGATGGCCGTGGGGGTGTAGATCAGCCGCAAATCTCCCAATGGACCGGAACGCCACAACATCATCGCCACGAACAAGCCGACGACCACGGGCGGAAGTCCCATGCCGGTATTGACGATGCTCAGCAAAAAGGAACGCCCGGGGAATTTTCCCAGTGCAAGCAACGTGCCGAAGGGCAAGCCAATGATCAAACTCAAGCCAGTTGCGATGGCTGAGATTTGCAAGGACAGGAGGGTGATTTGAAAGATTTCTAGGTTCATAAGAGAACAGGGGCGAGGTTGGCTCGCCCCTGCAATTGTAAGGTGTCGGGAAATTCGCTATAGTCCAAGATCGGCGTCGGTCTTGTCCGCATCGGGGAAGAAGAGCGGCTGACCGAATTTATCCGCGCCGAATTCGCCAATGACCTTCTGGGTTTCAGGGTCGATCATGAAGTTGGCGAACGCCAACGCGCCTTCATAGTTGACCTTGGGCCATTTGGTCTGGTTGACGGTGATAACGTGATACACGTTCAGCAGGCTGGTGTCGCCTTCCACCAGGATGTCAAGTTCATAGTTTTCCTTATTGGCGAGATAAGTGGCGCGGTCGGTCAGGATGTACGCTTCCATTTCCGAGGCAACCGTCATGGATGCGCCCATGCCTTGGCCGGTTTCGGTGTACCAAGCCTGTCCAGCCGGATCAACAGCCGCGGCTTTCCAGAGCGCGAGTTCCTTCTTGTGTGTGCCAGAGTCATCGCCGCGGGTGATGAAGGTGGCGCCAGCGTCAGAGATGGCTTTGAACGCATCAGTGGCGGATGTCATGCCTTTGATGCCAGCCGGGTCGGAGGCGGGACCTACGATGATGAAGTCATTGTGCATGACGAGGAAGCGGTCAGTGCCAAAGCCACCTTCCATGAAGCTCACTTCAGATGCGGGGGCGTGGACCAGCAAAACATCCGCGTTGCCCTCTTCACCCATCGTCATCGCTTCACCCGACCCGACAGCGATGGTTTGCACGGTGTAACCAGTTTGCTCCTGGAACATGGGAACAAGCACATCGAGCAAGCCAGAATCCTGTGTGGAAGTGGTGGTGGCGAGGATGATGGTGGGATTCTCTGGCGCTTCGGGCGCAGCCGATTCTCCTGCCACGACCTGAATTTCGACCACGCCTTTAACCTGCAAACTGCCAGGATAGCCAGGCAGCACACTGCTGAAGCCGCCTTTATCGCGGAAGGACAGGATGCAGTCGGCGCAGGCATTCACTTCTTCAAGGCTGATTTCGCCGGTGAAGCCGTCATCCGCGACGAAGACCACAAGATTCGCATCGGCATTGGGTTCTGCTATCGCCAGCAAATCTGCAATGAGCACACCCGTGTAGGTGGCTGTCTCGCCCTTGCTGTTGGTGGATTCCACATCGAGAGTGGTCAAGGCTTTGACTTCATCTTCCGTCCACGCCTGTTCTTTGGCGACTGCACCAGTGATCTTCAATGCGACTTCTGCGGCAGGAGCTTCTTTGGTGGCGGGAGCTTCAGTGGCAGCAGGGGCTTCCGTAGCCGGAGCCTCTGTCGGGGCGGGTGATCCGCAGGCGGCAAGCACCAAGGATAGGATCAAGCCCATGAATAAGAGTAATTTCATCGAACGGGACATTCTTCTTTTCTCCTTCTTTAAATTTATTGCTTTCCGCTCAAATTTCACGCGGGATAAAGCCGATATGATTATTCGTCCACGGCAACCATGATGTTGGATGCCTTGATGACGGCGTACGCCTCTTTGCCTTTCTTCAAGCCAAGTGATTTGACCGAGGCATTGGTGATGATGGAAACGAGTTGTTCGCCGCCGGACAATTGAATCGTCACTTCGGAGTTGACGGCTCCTTTGACGATCTTCAGGATCTTCCCCTTCAATAGATTGCGCGCACTGAGTTTCATGATTTTCTCCTTGATAACTTTTCTACCGCCAAGCACGCGAAGGTCGCAAAGGGGAAAAGATTTTCTTTGCGTTCTTAGCGGACTTTGCGGTTCAAATCACTCACTGTTCTCTTTGAGCAGGGACAACCTTAAGAAGATGAACGTTGCCAACGCGACCAACACCAGCAACGCAGCGACGGGTTGGGCGGCGACCAGACCAAATCCCTCGAAGCGCTCGAAGACCAGCACTGGCACGATCTTGGGATGATAGGCAAGGATGACCACCGCGCCGAATTCGCTGATCCCGCGCGCCCACATCATCAACGCGCCAGCCAGCACGCCGCGCCACGCCTGTGGAAGCGAGACGTACCAGAACGCCTGCCAGGGAGTCGCGCCGTCGATGAGTGCGACGCGCTCCAGTTCTTCATCCACAAGCGCAAACGACTCGCGACTGAGGTTGACCAAAAACGGCAGGCTGACGAACAACATGCCGACGACCACGCCTGCAAAATTGTCGGTGAATACAATACCAAGCGGAGTCAGCCACTGACCAAGCAATCCGCGCCTGCCAAAGACCAGCAAAAGCGCTACACCCGCCGCCGTGTGAGGAATGACAATGGGGAGGTTGACCAACGCTTCCACCAACCGCTTGCCGCGAAACCTTCTGCGTGCCAGCAGGAACGCCAATGGCACGCCGGTGATAATTGCGAGCAATGTCGCCATCGCCGCTGCACTGAACGTCAGGCGGATAGAGTTCAGTACCTGCGGATCAGTCAGCGCCAACCAGAGAGTCTCCGGCGTAGTGCCAAGCAAAATGCTGAGCAACGGCAGGACGATGAACAACAAGAGCAATCCGCCCAGCGCGGAAAAAACGATGTTAAAGAACAGGTTCCTTTTCTTCACACTATTCCAGCGGAACCGTGATTGCTTGCAAACTGGCGGGCAGGTTTTCGTACCCGTCCGCGAGGAAGGTCTCGAACAGCGGATGATGATTCGCTTCCATCACAGCGCGTCCTTCGTCACTCAACAAAAAGGCAATGAACAACGCAGCTTCTTCGGTGTGCTGTGCGCCCGCTGGGATGGTCACGCCGTAGCCAATCCGTTCACCGCGAAACTTCGGCTTCACCGAAGCGAATCGTTGAAAGTCCAGATCCACTTGCACCTGGTTATATTCCGCTTCAAAATCCGGCTCGCCCAAGTTGACTTCGTCAGGCAAGCTCACCATGTTCAATTCATGTTGCTGGATGACGCTTTCATACTCGAAGGCGTAATCCAGATCGCCTGACTGCAACAAGGCGATCAACTGCACGCTGGAGCCGCGCAGGACAATGTGTGAACCTTTTTTCGTTTCCAAAATTTCTGGCACGGTGATGGTCGTCAATTCATCACCGCGAAAGATCGTCACTGGAAACGAAAACTGTCCATCGAACATCGGCGCGAACAAACCGTAATCATTGTTCGCCATTTCAGATAAAGCAAACGCCATCAATGCGCGATACCCCGACGCATCAAAACGCGGGTCGGCAATGCCGATCTTCATATCAGGTCGGGCGATGACCTCCGCCCAATTCTCGGCGTTGATCTCGTCCGCGTATTTGCTGTTCTCGCCATACGCTAGCGCAAGGTGATTGCTCGCAAAGCGGATGTACCAATCGGCATACGGCTCATTTGTCTCCGGCACGCGGCTTTCGTACATCAACAGTGGGATAAGCGACGCATCTGCGGTCACCACCACATCGATCGGCTTGTGTAATTCCGTCGCATGGCGGATGACCTGAATACTGCCGTGATACTCTGCCTGCACATCGATCTGCGGGTGTTTCACCTCGAACGCTTTTTCAACATCCGCAAAAGGGATGATGAGACTTCCCGCCGCGAACACCGAAAGCGGAGTCTTCTCCACCGACGTCATCGCCTCATTCCCCGCCCCAGCCTGTCCACCGTTACAGGAAGCGAGTGCCACGCTGAGAAGGGATACGAGCAAAAGAATTGTTATAGTTTTTTTCATCATAATGAGAGGTGACAGTCACTTCCAAAGTGACTGTCACCTGATTTATCTATTTCACTTCCAACTTGACCACGTCCTTGACCCACGCTCCACTGGGCAGATTCGGCATGACCATCTTGAACTTCTCTGCCGTGTTGGTGAAGCCAAGCAGACATTCTGCACAGCTGCGAATGTCATCGAGACTGACTTCAGAGGAATACCCATCCGAGGCGGTGATGACCAGCGTTGTTGATCCATCCGTCACACCGACGAGATCAAGCAGAGCATTCAACGAAACACCTTCATAGTCATTCTTGCCTTGCTTGGGGTGTTCCGCTGTGATCTTCAAGACTTCCATGCCGCGCAGGTCAGCTTCCATGAAGCCCATCGGCTGAGTCACTGCACCGGTGATGACGAGACTGCCCGTCACTTCAACCGGTTCTGCCGCGGCTTCTTCTATCGCTTCTTCAGTGGCAACTACGATCGGCTCCAGCCCGACCTTGATCTCTGCAATACTACCGACCATTTCGTTCTTCGCCAGATCATCGCCGACCAACCGTAGCGGGAAGTATTCCTCTGGCAATTGATTCTCGTTGACCTTGTATGCCACGAGGATGTCGTCATTGCGATTGAGTCGCGCTGCATCGAAGGTGACGGTGTAGCCGTCCGCGGCGATCACATCCACGCTGTACCCGGCGGTGGCGAGTTCTTCATTGAAAGCGGGACCTTCGTGCTCGATCTCATCGTCCACAGAGCCGACGAACAACCAGAGTGGCACCCCGACCCATTCCTGTGCTTTGTCATCGGTCCAGGAAGAGCCGTGACATTGTGGCGCGCCACATGATTCTACGCTGACGCGATCCGTCGGTTTGGAGATGGCGCCGTTCAATGCCAACGTCCATTCTTCGCCAAGATTCTTAACCTCGAACTTGTTGACCCACTTCACCGACCAGTGACCGTCTGTTACTTGATTCAACTCAGGGCTGATGATGGCGAGGCGCAGGGTTCCATCCTGCTTGGCATCGAAGGGTTCGCCGTTCGCTTCGTAGGCGAGGATGGCGGTCAACTCGACGGGATTCTTAAGCTCGTTGCCGGTCGCCGGGTCATAGGCGATGAACGATCCGTTTTCGATCTGGTCGAACGAGAAGGTAATGCTATAGCCATCTTCCGCGACCACGTTGAAGCCGGTTGTCTCGTCCATTCCGCCCATGAGTTCTGCCAGATCTTTCAATGCCACACCTTTCATTGGGATGGGTGGTGTGATCTTGCCGGTGCTGCTTTTGATGCCCGCGTAGCCCTCGGTGGCAGGCAGTGCCATTAATTCATCCAATGTCAACGAAATCGTTTCATCCATCCCGACGATTTCCAACACAGGTTTGGAAGGTTGGGTTGGTACAGGGGTGTCTTCAACCACGGCTTCTGTTGCTTCAACAACAGGCGTGGCTTCGGTTTGGGGTCCCCCCGAGCAGGCGGCAAACCCAGCCGCCAACGCAATCAGCATTGCGCCGCTCAGGATCAAGCGTACGTACAGTTTCATACAATTCTCCTTGGTGTTTTAAGCGGGTATACATTCACCCGTAATTTTCGATGTCGTGGAGAAATTAATAAGATTATTCCTTTGGGCAGGGATGGCAGCATGATTACGAACAGGTGTTGGTCAGGGCGGGGGAGCCAGGGAAGAATATCCATTAGGTCAAAATCCGAAAGAGACCAACCATACATATCGTTAAGAAAAAACTTAATTGAATTATATGGAGAATCCTTGGAAACAACTAGGGCTGGGTTTAGTGTTTAGGGGATTGGATAGGAAGGATTCCCGGCGAAGATTATAGATTGATCTCTTCGCCGCTATGTTTGGGACTATAGCCAGTTAAAGAATTCAACATGGTACGAAAGCCGGCCGTCTGAATAAAATCCAGCAGCGGATTGAGGGGTTTCGCCTGCTCGCGCGGCAGGACGAGATCATAACGTTCCTCGAAGAGCGGGATGAAATCCAAACCGTGTTGATGCGCTGCCGCCTGCAAGCCCAGCGAGACATCCGCTTTGCCGGCTTCGATCAATGATGCGGCCTCGCTGTGAGTCTTCACTGATTTGTCATAGCCGTTGATGTGTTCCACGGGGATGTTTTGCCTGCGGAGTTCGGCATCCAGCCAGAGGCGCGTGCCCGAGCCGGGGTTGCGGTTCACAAAGCGGACCTCGGAGCGGACCAGATCAGACAGTTTCTTAATCTCTTTTTTGTTGCCTGCTGAAACAATAAGCCCCTGTGTGCGATAGGCAAGCGTGACAACTTCCACGTGGCGGTCTGGGAAAAGGTGACGGATGAAAGGCGTGTTGTATTCGCCGCTTTCGTCGAGAAGATGCGAGCCGCTGATCTGACACAACCCCTGCCGCAAGTTGACCAATCCATCCAGCGAGCCGACCGGCAGGCTGATCAGGTTGACATACTTGGAGAGGTGATATGCCATGCCTTCGAGGGCGAGGTCATGACTGCCTGAAAAAATGACCGTGGGATGTTTGCTCTTGGGTAAGACCATCTCTTGTAAGAGGAAAGCGTCACCTTTGGCGCGATAGAATTTTTCGGTCACTTTGCCAGTGCGACGTGTTTCGCTGATCTCGATCAGGTCGGCAGATTCCAAGGCCAAAATGTGGTGACGCACCCAGGCAGGTGACTGCTTCAAGGTCCGCGCGAGAAGCGTGAGCGTGGCGGGTGCTGCCATAAGCAGACGCAAAATATCCATACGGCGGGGGTCTGCCAGCAGTTTGATCTTGTCGAACGAATTAATGGGGGTGACGGTTTTCATGTCCTTTAGAATTAAGGGAAACCTTAATAAGGAGTCTACAGGTTTAAATACGGCGAGTCAAGCCTTTTTTATTTGACACGCCTCCGCGCCCATGTTATAAAACGCAGATAAGTTTACGGATAGACTCATCCAGAGAGGCTGAGGGACCGACCCGATGACGCCTCGGCAACCGTTCAAGCGGTGCCAATTTCGGCAGACAACTGTCTGGGAGATGAGAGAGGAAATATGCCTTACAGAGCGCCTCTCATCATGAGAGGTTTTTTTATTGCGAGAGGAGAAGCATGTCGGTCGACAATCGAGTATTTATTCAGGAATTGATCGCAAAATTTGCCAACAGTTTCGACTTAAAGGATTGGGATGGATTGCAAGCCTGCTTCACGGAATCCATCGACACGGATTATTCTGACCTGCGCGGCACACCACCCGAGAGCATTTCTGCTGCGGACTATGTCAGATTCCGCCGTGAGTCGCTTGACCATTTGAAACTGCATCATTTGGTTAGCAATTATGAAATCGACTTCCCCAATACCGGCGGCGCGACCTGCCGAGCATCCATGATGGTTTGGCGAAAATCTGAGACGGAAGAATTCGCTTCGCATTGCTTTTATATCTTTCAACTCGTTCGACAACGCGGCGAGTGGAAGATCAGCGGTATCACCCAAAAAGTTCTGTGGAATGATGGCAAGGCATCCATTCATTCGGGCGCAAAATGACATGGAAACAGAAGTAAATATCCTTCTCGCTTCTGCGAACGATGCCCCCGCCGTCGCAAAATTGAATCTGCTTTTCAACGAAGTGGACGAACCAGCCGATGCGATCGCCGCCCGCATGAGCGACCCAAACTGCGTGGAGACGGTCATCCTTGCAAAAATAGCAGACAAAGCCATTGGCTTTGCACTTGTGCGTGTGGTGCCAAGTGTTTTATATTCCACTCCCCACGCTGAGTTGACCGAGTTATACGTAATGGAAGAATATCGTCAGCGCGGCATTGCAAGTGGACTTATCGTCTTCGCTGAACAAATCGCAGTTCAAAAAGGCGCGCGCAGTATCCTTGTCCAAACTGGGGATGATAATGTCCCTGCGTTGTCTTTGTATCGTAAACATGGATATGAAGAGTATGACTTAGTATTGCGAAAAGCCCTTGCTTGATATAAGCAATTTTTATTTGACATCACCTTCTCTGCATGTTATAAAACATAGACAAGTTACGGATTGACTCATCCAGAGAGGCTGAGGGACCGACCCTTTGAAGCCTCGGCAACCGTTCAAGCGGTGCCAATTTCGGCAGACAACTGTCTGGGAGATGAGAGAGGAAATATGCCTAGTCAAGCGCCTCTCATCGTGAGAGGTGTTTTTATTGTGAAAGTATCTATGTTTGTATGTAACTCTACTATCTCCCTAAACGCTGTTTGTGCCAAGTTACAGACAGAATATAGTTTGCCATTATTTGTTTTTGATGAACATAGTTCATGGGAGTATGCAATCTCTAATAACTTGCATATAAAACTTAATGTCACAAAAACAGAAGATATGAAAACTTTATCATCTTGGAACGAAGCAATACCTGAAGGTATGAACTTTCAGATAATTGTATACATATTAACAAATAAATATTCAGTACAGAGCGTAAAAACATTCCTAGAGAATATATTTCTAGTTAATGTTATCCAAATTCAGAGCAGCTAGCTTTTTGATTTTCAAGGAGTAATTAAATTAATGACTCAACGTAAATACACCAACCGCCGTTACCTCGACGCCCTCGAAAAGAAAGTCCTTGTCTTCGATGGCGCGATGGGCACGAGCCTGCAACTGCAAAACCTCACCGCCGAGCATTTTGGCGGCGAACAATACAACGGATGCAACGACTATCTTGTCATTTCGTACCCCGAAGCCGTGGAAAAAGTTCACCGCTCGTTCCTCGAAGCGGGCGTGGATGTGCTCGAGACGGATACCTTCCGCTCGAATCGTTTGACGATGGCGGAATATAAATTACAAGACCGCATCATTGAAATCAATGTTGCGGCGGCAAGCCTTGCCCGCAAGCTTGCTGATGAATATAGCGAGAAGACAGGTCAGCCGCGTTTCGTCGCTGGCTCAATTGGACCGTCCGGCAAACTTCCTTCAACAAATGATCCCGAACTCTCGAACGTCAAATACGATGAACTGATCGATACTTTTTGCGAACAGGCAATCGGATTAATTCAAGGCGGCGTTGACCTTCTGCTCATCGAAACCTCGCAAGACATTCTCGAAGTCAAAGCCGCCATCACGGGCATTCACAAAGCCTTCAGCGAAACGAATATCTACTTGCCGATTCAGGCTCAGGTCACGCTCGATACGACAGGTCGCATGCTGCTCGGCACCGACATCAACGCATCCCTCACCATCCTCGAAGGCATGGGCATCGACGTCATCGGTCTCAACTGCTCGACCGGACCCGAACACATGCGTGAGCCGATCCGCTTCCTTGGCGAGAATTCTGTGCTGCCGGTTTCGTGCATTCCCAATGCGGGCTTGCCGTTGAATGTGGATGGTCAGGCGGTTTATCCACTTGAGCCGGAACCATACGCGAATGACATGTACGAGTTCGTCACCAAGCATAACGTCCGCGTTGTGGGTGGATGCTGCGGCACGACGCCTGCGCACCTCAAACTGCTGGTGGATAAACTCGCCGATTACCAATTGCCAGGCGACAAAGCCCCGGTTCAATCTACGCCACAGCTTGCTTCTGCCATGTCAGCGATTGCCATGCGACAGGACCCCGCCCCGACCCTGCTCGGCGAGCGTTGTAACGCGCAGGGGTCACGCAAATTCAAACGCCTGCTGCTCGAAGAAGATTACGACGGCATTCTCGACATCGCGCGTGAACAGGTGGCAGGCGGCGCGCACGCTTTGGATATTTCTGTGGCTGTCACCGAACGTGCGGATGAAGCCGAGCAGATGCGCAAGGTCGTGAAGAAGCTGCAAATGGGCGTGGACGTTCCGCTCGTGATCGATACCACCGAGTTGGACGTGCTCGAAGTGGCGCTGCAAACTGCGCCGGGACGTTGTCTCATCAATTCCACGCATCTCGAAGCCGGACGCGAAAAAGCCGACAAAGTCTTTGCGCTGGCGAAGAAATACAACGCGGCTGTGATCGTGCTGACGATTGACGAGCAAGGCATGGCGAAGACCACCCAGCGCAAACTGGAAGTGGCGCAGCGCATTTACGACATCGCCGTCAACGACCACGGACTGAGAGCCGAAGACCTCGTCTTCGACGACCTGACCTTTACCCTCGCCACCGGCGACCCGGAATTTGTGGACTCCGCCAAGGAAACCATCGAAGGCATTCGCTTGATTGAGTCTGCGCTGCCCGGCGTGATGACTTCGCTTGGCGTGAGCAACCTCTCGTTCGGTTTTGCGCCGCAAGCTCGCCCGGCATTGAACTCGGTCATGCTCTATCACTGCGTGCAGGCTGGCTTGGATATGGCAATTGTCAACGCTGCGCATGTCATGCCGTATGCCGAGATCAGCGCCGAAGAAAAAGAATTGTGCGAAGACCTGATCTTCAATCGCCGTGAAGACGCGCTGCAACGCTTCATTCAATATTTTGAGAAGGTCGAAGTCTCCACCGGTTCGAACGTGGCTGACCCGACCGAAGGCATGACCTCGGAACAGAAATTACATTGGAAGATCGTGCATCGCTTCAAGGATGGTGTCGAAGCCGATATTGATGAGATCATCAACCGCGAACCGACGGGTGAACGCTCCGCCCGCCATGAAGTGGCTGTGCATGTTCTCAACAACGTCCTGCTGCCTGCCATGAAAGAGGTGGGTGACAAGTTCGGCGCGGGCGAGTTGATTCTGCCCTTCGTGCTGCAATCTGCCGAAGTGATGAAGAAGACCGTCTCGCACCTTGAAAATTATCTCGAAAAGGTCGAAGGCGTCAGCAAGGGCTTGGTTGTGCTTGCCACCGTCTACGGCGATGTGCATGACATTGGCAAGAATCTGGTCAAGACCATCCTCGCCAACAACGGCTACGACGTGATCGACCTCGGCAAGCAAGTCCCTGCAGAGACGATCATTTCCAAAGCGGTCGAAGTCAACGCGACTGCGATTGGCTTGTCGGCTTTGCTCGTGTCCACGTCCAAGCAGATGCCGCTGATCGTGAATGAACTCCAACGTCGCAAGCTCAACTTCCCCGTCCTGATCGGAGGCGCAGCCATCAACCGCCGCTTCGGTCGCCGCATCCTGCAAACCGAAGACGGGTCCACGTATGAGGCGGGTGTCTTCTATTGCAAGGATGCTTTCGAAGGCTTGGAAACAATGGATACGCTCATCGACAAAAACAAGCGCCCTGAGTTGCTCGCCAAGATTCGCAAAGAATCTGAAATGGAACTCAACCGCGCGAGCGCACAACCTTCCGACGTTCCAACTTTCCAACGTTCAAACATTACTCCTGCGCCGATTGCCCTGCCCGCCAAGCTTGGACAGCGCATCGTCAAAGACATGCCGCTCGAAATGGTCTTGAAGCACCTTAACATGAACGAGTTGTATCGCCTTTCGTGGGGTGCGAAAAATACGCACGGCAAGGAATGGGAAAAGCTCAAAGCCGAGTTCGATGCCCGCCTCGCCAAGATGACGAAAGAAGCGCTCAAAGAAGGCTGGCTCAAACCGCAAGCTGTGTATGGATATTTCGCGTGTCAGTCGGATGGCAACGACCTCATCATCTACGAAGATGCCGAAAGCAAGAAAGAGATTTCGCGCTTCAGCTTCCCGCGCCAGCCCTACGATGACCACCTCGCCCTTTCGGATTACTACGCCTCGGTCGAGTCCGGTCAAATGGATGTGGTCGCGCTTCAGGTCGTGACTGTGGGTCAAGCCGCCAGCGACAAATTCGACAAGCTCCAAGCCGCCAACGACTACACCGAAGCCTACTTCGTGCATGGGCTCGCCGTCCAAGCCGCCGAAGCGACTGCAAATTATCTCCATGAACATGTCCGCCGCGAGTTGGGCATTGGTGAAGGCCAGGGCAAGCGTTACTCGTGGGGCTATCCCGCCATCCCCGAACTCGAAGATAACTTCAAGGTCTTCAAACTTTTACCCGCCGCCGAAAGCGAACTGGGTATGAGCCTCTCCGTTTCGGGACAGTTGATCCCCGAGCAGTCAACCGCCGCCATCATCGTTCATCATAAAGATGCGAAATATTATGCGGTGGGTGAGAGCCGTGTGGAGCAATTGACGAAATAATATGACCCTTTCGCCTACTACTGAAGCGCGCCGCTTTGCAGCTTTCTTTTATCTTGCAGGCTTGCAGCTTATCCTTGCTGGCGCTTGGACACTTACCATTGCGATTTCTCAAAATCTGCGTACCACCACTTTGCTCGCCGTCGCAGCAATTGGGGTGGGTATCGTCTGTTTTGTGCTTCCAAGCTTTTTGAAGAGCTATACAGCTAACATCGTTTCAGTAGTAGGCGGACGGTTGGGACAATTGGGCGCGCTGGCTGTGCCAGTTTTGTTGTCTGTGTTTCTTTTTCTGCGCAATCCAAGCGGCGATGCGTTGAAGATCATGGGTGTACTTCTAACGTGTATTTGGCTGATTGGTATTGAAGTTCTCTTTTTCTTTCAAATACCCCGGGAAGAAAAACCGCAACAGGTTGCTACAAGCCGCTTGGCAATCCTCTCCATTTTGTTTGCCTATGGGATTTTGCTCATCCCATCTCGAGTCCCATCTTTGTTGGATGGCTTCCCTTGGAATACCCCTCTGGAATTCATCACTGCGACTTTGATTCTGCCCCTTGCCTTTTTCTTCGGGCGGGATGTTCTCTCCAAAAAAGCAGTGACGCTTCTTCTCTTGCTCTTGCTTGTTGCCAAACTGACCCTGAGCTTTTTTCTCCCTCAAAGCGGATTAGGCGTCCGCATTTATACCAGTGAAGAAGCGCGTGCTTCCGGCAAATGGGAACGGACTTATGCGTTGAACGCATCCTATAGCGAAGTTACCCAACTTCCATATCGTTCATTCCTTGAATTTCCGGTTGAATTCATCAACACTCACGGTTTTGATAAAAATCTATTCTGGATGACGATGGAGTTTAATGGGGTGATTTCACTTGATAAAGATGAACGTCTGGTCATTATCCTGCAAGGGGCAGAACAACGCCAGATCGAACTTGTTGAAATCGCGACTGGAAAAAGGTTTGAAGTGATCACCGCCAAGTCTGCGGATGATCTGGATGCGGATACATTCAGTGACACTCCCTATGTTGGAAATGCTGAATTGAAAGGTTCTCTTCTTTTCAAAAACTATGGCAATGGACGTTTCGACCCTGTGATTCTGACCGCGGATGGTTCAACCCGTTCGGCATATTCACAGATCTGGCTTTCCAAGTCCGCGCTTGATCTTCCGACCGGTATTTTTCAATTTATTCAAACACTGATCGTTGTGTTGTTTCTGGGGTGCATTATATTAAGTTTATGGGATGGGTTGTCTGTCTCTTATCGTTTTGGCGTTATTGACACACTTGATATCTACTTGGCACTGACGGGCTGGGTCTTGTATTACATTGTGAGTGTTGCTGATAAACCCACTATCCATCTCTTACTTCTGCCGGTTATCTTTATACTCGTCATTGTCAAACTGCTGGATTTTACCCTGCGTTCACGGATCTATTCTACGAAAGGGTATTTATTCTCTTTAGGTTTGTCGATTCTACTGATGTTTCTCGCGTTGGATATACCCAACCTACAAAGCGTGGTTGTTATTCCGCAATATCAGGATGCCATGGAATATCAAATGCTGGCACGGAATATCTATGTAACAGGCGATGCGTTTCTACTCGAAACTCCTCCCTGGGCATATAAAGTTCTGTTTCCATACATTGCCGGGTTGTTGCACGTCCTCTTCGGACAATCGCTTTCTGCGCAATTCTTCCTCAACGTTTGGAGTGTTACACTCGGTGTAATGTTGATGATGGAAATGGCGGACTTCTTTGGCTTAACCAAACGCAATGCTTTTGTCGCCGCGAGCCTGTTCTTTCTATTGACCATGCAGCCGGTCAGCTTTACGTATTTTTATCGTTTCGGGCTGATCGAACCACTCGCTATCATGACCCTATTGCTCGGGGCCTATTTTGCCAAAGAAGGCAAATTCGGTGCGATGTTTATTACTGGTATGATAACTGGAATGCTGCGGCTGAATTTTGCAGGGGCTATTTTCACATCGATCACGTTCCTTGCGCCTGCCTTTGTCGGCGGGTTTGCTCACGTTTGGGGTTCTTTTATCGACTGGCTTCGGGTAAGTTGGAAGCGTCTGCTTGTTTTCCTTGTTGCGATTCCATTTCCATCCCTTTTTATTGCTTTTGTTTACAGGCAATTCCATCCTGCCTATACCCTGACCCACGAGATGAACGATCAAACTTCGATCTGGTCTGTGCTTACGAGTTTGGCAAGTGTGATTTTGGGTGGGGATGAGGAGTTCTTAAGTAACCAAATTCAAAGAAACCCGCAGGATATTATTTTGATTACGCTCCCCATTTTGTTGGGATTGTCACTTGCTTTAATATCGTTGATCTATCGTCAAAGAGTCTTCGCCCGCCTCGACTTACGTTTGAGCTTGTTCCTGTTGAGCATGTTGCCTGTATATGCAGTGTTAAAACCGATCGGGTATTTCCCTCGTTATAGCTGGTCTTTCCTGCCGCCGGCATTGATCCTGTTGGGTCTCGTTATGCAATTCGTGTTTTTGAAGGATAATAAGGCGACCTAACCTTTCCGGAAAACCGAATGAAGAAACCGATTGTCATATTGATCCTTCTCAGCTTGTTTGTGGGGGTATTTACGTTCAAAGATTATGGGCAGAGTTGGGATGAGCCAGACATTTATCGTTACGCCGATTACGCATTAAATGCCTATCAATATTTTTTCAATCCGCAGGATTTGCTTGAGTTTGATACGAATCTCGACTTCTACGGGCCCGCATACTTCATGTTGACTGCTGTGCTCGCGCGTGGATTCATGATGCTCTTTCCTGCATGGACAATCGTCGAAGCGTGGCATCTTGTTTATTTTTTGACATTTCTTGTTGGCGTTGTGCTGTTGTATCTATTGGCACGGCGATGGGTGGGGGAGTTGGCAGCGTTTGGAACAGCGTTTTTATTTTTGGCACAACCACTGCTTTGGGGACATGCCTTTATCAACCCCAAAGACACGCCATTCCTGGTTTTTTTCACAGCGAGCATCTATCTCGGTTTGCGGATGGTGGATGCCCCGCCGCAGTCATTCCAACGATGGGGGTGGATGTTCGCGTCTGGCATTTTGCTTGGTATGACGATCTCCTTCCGTGTTCTGGGTCCACTAGCGGGATTGATCGTTCTATCCATTGCGGTCATTAAGGAGAGACAGAAAGCTTTCCTTCTTGCTATTCCCTATTTTCTAATCGCGGGAATTACGGCTTATCTGACGTGGCCTTTCCTTTGGTCGTCGCCGATTGCGAACTACCTGCAAAGTTTGAGTATCATGTCCGAATTCCCGTTTGATGCGATGGTTTTGTTCAATGGCACACTGTATCCACCTGAACTGGTTCCACGTTTTTATTTTCTGACTTTATTTGCCCTACAGCTGACTGAACCCGCGCTTTTCTTAATTGCTGCTGGCGTGATCGTACTGTTTCTGTCCTTTCGTCAACAGGATAAGCTAGAACCGATGATTTTATTCATTGGCTGGTTTTTACTGCCTGCAACTGCCGTCATTGTTTTACGAAGCAATTTGTATGATAATGCCCGTCAGCTTTATTTCTTGCTCCCGCCTTTGTTTCTCGCCTCTGGCTTTGCGTTGGAGTGGCTGTTCAAGCGCATGGAACATCCCATCTCGTTGGGCGTGTTCTTTCTGTTGGCGAGCGGACCAGCAGTCTTTGCCATCACTCAATTGCATCCATTCGAATATGTTTACTATAACAGTTTGGCTGGCGGAGTAAATGGTGCTGTCCGTAGGTTCGAGACGGATTATTGGGGCACATCGTTCAAGGAAGCAATGGATTATGTCAACGAGGTCGCGCCGGAACAGGGGCGCATCCTGATTCTTACTGGTCCAGATGATGTTGCCCGCC
Organism: Anaerolineales bacterium; assembly: GCA_023382575.1. Lineage (GTDB taxonomy): Bacteria > Chloroflexota > Anaerolineae > Anaerolineales > Villigracilaceae > Villigracilis. The sequence continues at coordinate 47 of JAHDWC010000039.1, read as the reverse complement.
AGTATGCCCGTCCTGATTTGGAGATTGTCACTGAAGAAACAGATTAT
>JAHDWC010000038.1 GCA_023382575.1 Anaerolineales bacterium | reverse complement strand
CCAGCTTCTACAAGTTTTTTGACGAAATTCAAATCTTCGAGAGTTTCGGACGATAAAGTGCAGATTACTTTCTTGCCAGTTGACTTGGAAGTTTGCCACATTTGAATCAGTTGCTTTGTCTTGAAACTGGCATAGAGCAGGATTCCGGTCGAAGTAAGCGAGGATTGGCATTTTTCAAATGAGTGTTTGCCAAGGATGTCATAGATCAGATCGTACGTTTCGCCGTTTTGAGTGAAATCTTCCTTGGTGTAATCAATGACCTTGTCCGCGCCGAGGGATTTGACGAAATCCAGTTTGACTGTGCTGCAAACGCCAGTCACTTCTGCGCCAAAGTATTTGGCAAGTTGCAATCCCGCCGAACCAATTCCGCCTGAAGCGCCGTTGACTAAGACTTTTTGTCCTGGTTGGATGTTAACTTTTTTGAGGTGGCTTAGTGCGGTCAATGCACCATAGGGGATAAGAGTGGCTTCTTCAAAGCTCATATTTGTGGGCTTGAGTGTGACCAATCCGCTTTCAGACATGCAGAGATATTCCGCGTATGTACCAAAGGATGGACCGCGATAGCCGAAGACCGCATCACCGACTTTGAAGCGCTTTACGTCTTTTCCAACGCTTTCAACTTCACCGGAGAATTCACTGCCAAGAATGTACTTTTTCGGTTTACGGATACCGAATTCCAGCCGGGTGGGGAGCAGGAAAATGCCGGGCATGTTGAATTCTTTTGTTGTTATGCTTCCGAATTTTCTAGCAAGCATATCTCCATAGTTGACTCTTGTTGCGCGGATGCGGATTAGGATCTCATTTTCTTTTGGTTCTGGTTTTGCAATTTCTCGCAATTGCAGAACGTCAGGTGAACCATATTCAGTGTAGGTAATGGCTTTCATTGAATTTTCCTTTTATTTTTGTTCGTCATCTACTTCATAACTAAATACTTCGGTCAGTGATACGCCAAAGGCGAGGGCGATGCGGAAGGCTAGTTCCAGAGATGGCGCGTATTTTCCACCTTCAAGCGCAATGATGGTTTGACGCGTCACACCGACTTTTTCCGCCAACTGCTCCTGGGTCATTTCGTTGTTCATGAAGCGCAGTTTACGGATGTTGTTGCGGACTTGTCGTTTCTCCATATTTACAAACCTCGGCGGTAGAGTGTGATCTTGGCAATGTCCCCGGTGATCTCAGCAAGAATCCCGAAGACAAAGATTAAACTGATCATCATCAGGGGTGGTTGACCGAAGATGAAGACAAAAATCGAGAGCAAAACACCGATGGAATATGTGATGTATTCGATGCGGATGCCTTTTAACTCAATGAGATGGTCGCGCTCGTCGGTGATGAAGCGCGGGTCTTCGTATTTCTGCGAGCGGATCGCTTCAAAAATGGAGAGGATGATATTCGTCAGAATGCTTCCGATGATGGTGACCAAGATAGTTGTACCGATCACGACCAACCATAACGCGTATAGTTTGCTGGCGATCCATTCGCCCGATTGGATGATGGGGAGCAGGTTGAACAGATAGTAGATGAGGATGAGTAAGTGACTGACTAGTGCAACAGTGACATTTTTTTCTTGGTAGGACATAGAAATCTCCTGTATGCTTTAGTATACTTAATGTAATCTATAACTTACATTAAGTCAATACTATTTTACATACTCCCCTGCAATTAGCTACTTTTTACTTGATCTCTGGATTATTTTCTCTTGACATCTAAATATAAACACTGTATATTTACACTGTAAATTATTTGAGGAGCCGAAATGGTCAGACCCAGCAAAAAGCAACAAATCCCAAACCTACAAGAAGCCATCAAAGAAACTGCGTGGAAACAGATCACTGAGACGGGGACGGCCGCCTTATCACTGAGGTCGATTGCCCGGGAATTGAACATTACTGCTCCTGCCATCTATAACTACTTCGCGGATCGAGACGCGCTCGTAACTGCTCTTATCATCGATGCCTATACTTCGTTTGGCGACTCCCAGATCGCGGCACGAGATGCCATCTCAGCCGAAAAAATGGACGAGAGAATTTACGCAGTTGGTATTGCGTATCGTCAATGGGCGAGAACATATCCGCAGCGTTACCAATTGATCTTTGGAACTCCCATTCCCGGTTATGTGGGTCCGTTCATGGAGATTTTGCCTTCCGCAGCTCGTTCGCTCGGCGCCTTGGTCAGCGTCATCGAAGATTTGCGTATAGCCAATAAATTGAAAGTTGATAGATACCCAAATGTTCAACCAGGTCACGAAGAAGAATTTGATGTTTGGAAAAGCTTTGCAGGAAATTACGACATTTTGTCGCTGGCTGTTTCCATGTTAATTTGGAGCCGTGTTCATGGTTTGGTCTCTTTGGAAATTGCCAACAATATGCCACCCTTTGGCGTGAATGGGGATGCGCTTTATATGTATGAGTTGGAAGCGACGGTCAATCAATTTGTAAAGAGGTAGACATTTATGACTAAGATATTCAATGGCCGCTATACCACTAAAACCGACCAACCCTTTGTGGTCTTTCTGATCGGAATGCGCATCAACAAATGGTGGCGCATCGATAAATGGCTGCCCGTTTCCAATGCAATGAACCCGATGATGCGAACTTTATACAAATATCCTGAAAAGGGCTTCCTGCATGCGGAATCTTTCTGGAATTTCAGCGGACCAATTCTCATTCAATACTGGCGTTCGTTCGAAGACTTGGAAAAATTCGCCCGCAACCCGTCAGACCCACATCTGATCCCGTGGAAAAAGTTTAACCAAGCTGTTGGCTCAGATGGCATCGTGGGTATCTGGCACGAGACTTATACCGTCAACCCAAATCAATTTGAAAGTGTGTATGGCAACATGCCCAAATTTGGTCTTGCCGCAGCGACAGAACATGTGCAGGCAGTTGGGCGTCGAGAGACAGCTCGTAAACGATTGGATGCCAATAAACCTCAAGTTGTTTTGGCAGAAACAAGATAAAGGAAATATTTCATGTCAGTAAATCATGTCATTTTGGGAATAGGCGCCATTGGTCGCGCCGTGATGAATGAACTTATCAAACGCGGAGAAGCTGTCCGCATGGTGAATCACTCAGGACTGATGGATGAAGTCCCTGCTGGAGTGGAGGTGCTCCCTGCGGATTTGTACGACCCGCGCCAAGTCAAAGAAGTGACGCGCGGCGCAAAGGTGGTCTATCAGGCCTCGCAGCCACATTACAACCAATGGACGACTAAATTTCCAGCCCTGCAAGAATCCATCATCAACGGCTTGACAGGTAGTGATGCCAAATTGGTCATCGTTGAGAATCTTTATATGTACGGCGCGACCAATGGCGTGCCAATGACCGAAACTACGCCGCACAATGCACACACCAAAAAAGGGCAGACGCGCAGCGCAATGAGCAGGTCCGCTTTTGAGGCGCATCGTGCCGGAAAGTTGCGCGTCACCGCCGGGCGCGGATCGGACTTCTTCGGTCCGTGGGGCTTGTCGACCGCGGCCATGGGCGCGCGTACATTTTATCCGCTGTTGAATGGGAAAGCTGCCAGTCTGGTTGGGGATGTCGATGCTCCGCATACGCATACCTTTGTCAACGATTTTGGGAAGGCGCTTGTTATTCTTGGAGAGCGCTCCGAAGCGGATGGCGAGGCTTGGCATGTGCCGAACGATACTCCACGTATCAGTCAACGGGAGATGGCGTCTTTGATCGCAGAAGAGATGGGCATTCAACCAAAGTTTAGCGCAATGGGAAAGTCCATGATGTGGATCGGTGGCTGGTTCATCCCTGAGGCGAAAGAAATGGTCGAAATGATGTATGAATTCGAACAGCCCTTTATCGTTGACTCAAGCAAATTTGAATCCACCTTTGGAATGAAAGCCACCCCCATGAAGGAAGCGATCAAAGAAACTGTGGCTTGGTACAAGAACCATCCACAGAAACGTTAGAAACTTTATCAATAGGAGAGAGAAATGCTTTATCTAAATTCGCTGATGGCAAGTTTGCACCATATTGCAGCTTTTTTATTGACTGCTTGTCTGATCTATGAGTTCGTCGTTTTTCAACGATCATTGACGGTCAGCGAGGCGCGCCGGCTTCAGCGCGTGGATATGGGGTATGGGATTTCATCCGGCGTGCTTTTGGTGGCTGGATTACTGCGCGTGTTCCTCTTTGAGAAAGGCGCGAGTTTTTATGCCGCCAATCCGCTCTTCTGGGTGAAGATGGGCTTGTTTGCGCTGGTGGGATTGCTTTCCATTTATCCGACCATTCGTTATCTCAAATGGAGCCAATCGCTCAAAGAAAATAGGTCGCCCGAAATTTCAGAGGACGAACATAAACGGATTCGTCTGATCTTGAATTTGGAAATTCTTGGCATTGTGCTCATTTTGTTTGCTGCTCCGGCCATGGCGCGCGCCATTGGAATGAACTGACATTCGCTCGATTTTGCAGTACACTCGTAAAAAAGGAGTCGTACATGCTTGAAATTGCGGTCATGCTTGAAGGTCAGAACGGACTGAACTGGTCTCGTTGGCAAAATATTGTTCGCCTCGTCGAAGATTTGGGATTCGTTGGTCTTTATCGTTCCGATCATTTCACCAACATGAATCCGCCTGATAAAGACTCGCTTGAATTATGGGTCTCGTTGACCTGGTTGGCATGCAATACGAAACGCATCGAGTTCGGTCCACTGGTCTCGCCGGTTTCATTTCGTCACCCTGTTCAAACAGCTCGCATGGCATCTGCGGTGGATGATCTTTCAAATGGGCGGCTGACACTGGGGCTTGGTGCCGGCTGGCAGGAGCGCGAGCATCATCTGTTCGGTTTTGACCTGTTGGATGCGAAGTCGCGTTTTGATCGTTTTGAAGAAGGCTTGCAGGTCATCACGGGGCTGTTGGATAATGACCACCCAATCTCGCTGGATGGAAAATATTATCACCTCAACGAAGCGACATTATTACCTCGCCCGCATCGTTCGGGCGGACCTCGCATTTTGATCGGTGGAACCGGGAAGGATCGCACCCCGAATCTGGTCGCTCGCTACGCGGACGAGTGGAATGCGATCTTCCTCACGCCTGAGCAGTTTCAGGCTGCCAATCGGCGGATCGATGAGGCGCTCAAAAAGGCAAATCGTGATCTGAAATCCGTGCGGCGCTCGATGATGACAGGCTGTATATTTGGTCACACCGAAGCATCTTTGAAGGAAAAGCTCGAAGCACGCGGACGGACTTCCGCTGAATTGCGAGAACGAGGGATGATTGCGGGATCTGTGAGCGAGGTCAAGGGACAGTTGCAGGCGCTTGAGTCTGCTGGTTTGGAGCGGATCATGCTCCAATGGCTGGATTTGGACGATCTTGCAGGCCTGGAGGCGCTGGCGAAGGCTGTTTTGTGATTCCCAGCTTCCAAGCCATGCGAAAGTATCGTCCGATTTGAGGCGGTTTTAATAAAAGAGGGGAATGTATGCAACCTTGTCCGGCTTTTCGGCGTATATCTACGCGGACTTTCAATTTTTGTCAAAACGATATACACTATTTCTGACATCCCAACATAGGAGAGTGAACTATGAACAAATCAGGTCGTTCCCAGCTTGCGCTTGGTGTGATCCTCATTTTGGTGGGCGGATGGTTTTTGCTCAACCAGACCGTACCATCGTTCCAAAATTTCTTTGAGCCTTTTACCGAATGGCCCATTAACATGCTGTTGATCGGCGCAGGGATTCTCGTCATTGGGCTGGTGACCGGTTCTCCGGGTCTGGCCGTTCCTGCCGCGATTGTAGCGGGTATTGGCGGTATTTTTTATTATCAAGAAGCGACCAATAACTATAATTCATGGTCGTACATGTGGGCGCTTATTCCCGGTTTCATCGGAGTTGGCACCATGCTTCAGGGGTTACTGGGCGAGAATACAGCTCACAACCTGAAACGTGGGCTTAACCTGATGGTGGTCAGCGCCGTGTTGTTCCTCGTCTTTGCCTCGTTCCTGGGCGGGTTGGACATCCTCGGCAATTACGGTCCGGCTGTCTTGTTGATCTTGCTTGGTTTGTGGGTGCTCGGCAGTGGACTTTATCGCACATATCGCAGAAAGGCAGAATAACATGCGTCGCGGTCAGTTATTTTGGGGTGTGGTCATGCTTGCAAACGCCGCAGGCATCAGGCTTCCAAATGGCAGTTCCTTGATGGATCTGTTCTGGCCGTTGCTGTTGATTGGCTTTGGTGTTTGGGTCTTATTGGGCGCTTTCCTACGTTCGAGCATCGACACTGAATCAGCGAAGGTTTCGCTCGAAGGGGCGCGCGAGGCGAAGGTCAACATCAATCATGGTGCAGGCGAGCTTAAAATCCACAGCGGCGCTTCAGGGAACGAACTCGTTCACGGGTCTTTCGGCGGTGGATTGAAGCAGAAATCTTCTCTCAGCGGCGATCAGCTCAATGTCCGCATGGAGCCTGCCAACGAATTTATGAATAACTTTCCATTCTTTGGCATCCACGACCGGCTGGATTGGGAAGTCTCTTTCAATGCCTCCGTCCCAACGGCTTTTGAATTGAACCTTGGCGCAAATAAATCATCGCTTGATTTGTTTTACATGAACGTCACTGAACTGAAATTAAAGTCGGGCGCCAGTGACACAGATGTGACCCTGCCTTCGCGCGGTCGCCTCAAAGCAGACTTTGAGATTGGTGCTGCTTCATTGACTTTGGTCATCCCTGAAGGTGTCTCGGCTCGCATCCGTTCCGAGATCGGCGCTGGCGACATCCATGTTGACTCATCCCGCTTCCCGCGTCAAAACGGGGCCTATCAATCGTCCGATTTCGAATCGGCATCCAATGCTGTTGATATTTTCGTACGCGGTGGCGCGTGCTCGGTCAAAATCAAATAAACGGAGTGAACATCATGAAAAGATTTGATCCAAGGATTATGTTGGGCTTGCTGCTCATCATGGGTGGCGGACTTGCCCTCGCGCAGACAATGGGGTTTCTCGAAAATGCCTCAAAATATTTCTGGGGCGGCGCCTTCCTTCTGGCTGGGATGGGATTCTTCGTTCTGCTCTTCGGCGGACATTGGTGGAGTTCTTTTCCTGCCTTTACGTTGGCAGCTCTTGGCACCTTGATCCTTCTGCCAGAGTCGCTGGAAGTTTTTGGCGGCGCGATTTTTCTCGGCGGCATTGCCCTCTCATTTTGGTATGTCTATGCCACAGATCGCCGCGGACGTTGGTGGGCGATCATCCCTGGCGGCGTGTTGACAGCGCTCTCCTTGTTGGTGCTTGCTTCCAGCTACTCTGAAGAGTATTCCGGTGCAATTGTCCTCGGTGGCATTGGGCTGACCTTTTTCATCGTCTATGTCACCAACACCGCAGAAAGATGGTGGGCGATCATCCCCGGTGGCGTGCTGGTCACATTAGCTGGCATGACCGTCGCCGCAGATCGCTTTGGCGAATTCCAAACGGCAGGCTTCTTCTTCTTTGGGTTGGCTATTACCTTCTTGTTGGTTGCTTTGCTGGCGCGGATGAGTTGGGCATACTGGCCGGCACTGGTATTGGGAATCATGGGATTCCTCGGCATCGCCTCCCTGTTGGATTTTGCGAATTACCTTTGGGCAGGCGCCTTGATCCTTGGCGGCGCATTCCTGCTCTTCCGTTATTTCACGCGTCGCGCATAACCCATCCATGAATCGATCACCCCTGCATCGCAGGGGTGATTTTGTTTTAGTGATCGGCTATTACCTTGATATTGGGGAAAAACTGATGCACGGTCCCCTCCACCCAGCCGTGCAACGTGGAAGGCAATAAGGGACAGTTCAAACACGCGCCTCCCAACCTGACCTTCAAGGTATTCTCTTCGAGAGAGACAAACTCCACGGTGCCGCCATGGAACTGTTCAATGTATGCGCTGATATTTTCCACGAGATGGCGGATCTGAACTTCGAGCGTCTGGGTTTCTGGTTGGGTCATGGTCATATCCTATTATCTGTTCCGACTGGCATCCAGGATCAATTGGATTTGTGCATGGGCATGGTTCCAATTCGGCGAGACCATGCGAGCCAATCGGTCAATGACAGTATTCCCGACTTCTGGAGATTGTCTCACCAAGCTCCAGAGATTTTCCCGGTGGATGCGAAGCGTCTCAAGCGAAGTTTCGCTGATGATACTCGCTGTGTATTTGGCTGTCCCAATCACTGCCGACCACCCGAATACATCCCCATCCCGCAGATGGGTGAGGATCATTGGGTTGCCATCATAAGGTTTGTATTGAATGATGACCGTTCCGCTCATGATAACATACAAGTATGTGGCAGGATCACCCTGCTCAAAGATCAACGTTCCTGCCGGATTGGAACGTTTCTCAAAGAGGGGCTTAAGCAGATCCGTCTCGCTGGGAGAAAGATTCTGAAAAAGCGGGATGATGGGGAGCGCATCTAACATTTCTGAAAATATTAATCAACGCATAGACAAGTTACCAGTACTTTCTTTCCTAATGTGGATGACATTCATCCCAAATTTTCGATGACTGGATTTTCCTGAGTTATACTTTTTATTAAGGTAATTTTTAGTGGTTTCGCGGCTTCCTATAAACGATGACCGAAGAAAAAGAACTCTCCTCTTTGGAAAGACTTCTGTTGGGAATGGACCCGCCACCTGCGCAGACGAGCAAACCTCTGCGCAAAGATGAAACTTGTCCCATGTGTTCTCAGGGAAAACTTGATTACAACGGTTTGCTTCAATTGGAATGCCCAGCCTGCGGGTTTGTCAGCGGCGAGGGCGCAGGCTGTACCTGATAAGTGACTTTTATCCCGTGCGGATAATTCCAGAGATTTAATGTCAAAACCTTCTCAACCTTCTTTTGGAAAATTTATCGCCTTATTCATGATCGGGCTGGGACTCCTTTCGATTGGAGTCGTCCTCTTCATCCTTTCGAAGGAGGCGGTCAATGCCTCCGCCTCCAGCCAGGACTTTTCGACGATTCCCTCGGAAGTGGATTTTCCCGCCCCTGAGTTGTCTCTGACCGACCTGAATGGGAATCCGGTTTCCCTCGCCAATTACCGCGGACAGGTTGTGTTGGTCAACTTGTGGGCGACGTGGTGTCCGCCTTGCCGCGAGGAAATGCCGACATTACTCGCCTTCTATGAAAAATATAAATCCAAAGGCTTTGTTTTGGTTGCTGTGGATCAAGGCGAAACCGCGGAACAGGTCATTCCTTTTGTAAAGGAATTTGGGTTGACCTTTCCAGTTTGGCTGGACGAAGAGAATATTGCCGGGCGCGAATTTGCCACGATCAGCCTGCCCAGTTCCTATGTTGTGGATCGAAATGGACAAGTCAAGTTAATGTGGCTTGGTGGTATTTCCAAAAAGAATCTTGAGGCGTATGTGCCGAAAATCATCAACGAATAGAGGATAGACATGGATATTAAATTGAATTGGCAAGGACGGATGACATTCGAAGGGGCAGGGGACTCAGGGTTTGTGCAGCGACTGGACTCGGATGAGTCGGTTGGCGGGGATAACAGCGGCGGGCGTCCGATGGAGTTTCTCGCCATTGGACTGGCAGGTTGTACCGCAATGGATGTAATTTCGATTTTATCCAAGAAAAAACAGGCAGTTACTGATTTTCAGATCAAGCTCCATGCTGACCGCGCAGAAGACCACCCCAAGGTGTTCACACAGGCTGTGATCGAATATCTCTTCTATGGCTCAAACCTGGATGAGGCGGCTGTTTTGCGAGCGATTGAACTCTCAGCTGAAAAATATTGCCCTGCTCAGGCGATGCTTTCCAGGGTCTTCCCAATTCGGCTCGTGTATAAGATATTCGATGGAGAATCAAAAACCCTCTTGAAAGAGGGTGAATATAAAACCATTCAAACGGAAACGGGCGCGTAAGCGCCCGTTTTTTTTGTCTATGGGTAATTTCCGCTGATGGCCGTGTACGCGTCGCCGCATTCACAAGCGATGACGGTCAGCCCGCCTTTGGTGAGTGTGCCAAGATAGGCGCTTCCTCCATTGTGGACAGTCCATCCGCTTAAGACAAATGGGATGGCACTGTCAGCGACGATCCACTCACCGTTGTATTTTCGGGCAACATGGACGTGCGTACCAGTGGAGCGTCCACCTTCGCAGGAAGGATAACCGATTATGTCACCGGCTTTCAGGTCCGAGCCGAGCGGCGCGCGTTGATTGGTGGCGAGATGTAGATAATAGATGACCCAACCCGTGCGTTCATTTCCATCTCGATCAAGGTCAAGTGCAACACCATCTATGCTTGAGCGGACGACCAGCCCATCTGCCACGGCTGTGGCGTAGTTCTCGGGGTTGGCTGGCACGCAGCCTGATTGCTCGGAAGGCGGGGCGAAGTCCAATGCAGAGAAGGGTTCGCCTGTGCCCCAGCCCGTATGCGGACCGCCAGTGAAGCTCCAGGTTTGGTCGCTGGGGAATGGCAGTAGTAATTCGGGTTGTTGCAAGCTACCGGGGATAAACGTAATTTCTTCGTCCCAAGGATTGCCAAAGAAGGTCTCATAAGTATGGGCTAACCCGTTGAAACCAACAGCGTGGTTGTACTCGTCGCCAGTGAACATTCTCGAATAGTAGTATTGAAGCGCGACCGAGCCTGCATTTTGCCAGGGGTCAGGTCGAATGATGATGCTTTCTCCATCTTCAAACTCGATCAGCGAGCCAATGCGCCAACCATAGTAGCCGTTATTGAGGACATTGGCGGCTAAGACAAGTTGCAGGTAGGGTGTGTCCCAAAATAGACGCTCAAGCCCTAAAACCTTTTTGCTTACGGGGGGCTCGGGCTGTGTGAGTGCGCCGCCTTGATATTCGAGAATCGCAAGCAACAGGCGCGGATTGATACTGTAATTGATGGCGACATAATCCACAAGTTCGGCGCCAGATTTCCATTCGCCGCTGATATAAGCGCGATAATCTTTTAACCAGCCGCTTTGCGCCGCAACGAACGCAGCCGTGCTAAAACCCGTTCCACTAGGGCTGTTGACAAAGGCATGGTCTGGGATGATCTGAAATGGACTGCCCCACAACGCGCGATAATAAATGGGGATGTTCATGGGCATGCCGGGTGGCATGGTGGTCGCATTGCGTGGGATCTGCGGATTCGCCTCCAGAATTTCATCGATGGTGGTGTTGAAGCGCTTCGCCAGCGCTGGGAGCGTATCTCCATCTTGTGCTGTGTAATCCACCAACTCGCCCGGTTTGTAGGATGGGCGCGTTGGCAATGGAGTTGGGATGGCGCTTGAATCGCCTTGTTGTCCCGCTTCAATTTCAGACGGGATGGGTGCATTGCCTTGTTGAGATGAGGAGGTACAGGAGGTGAGTGCAAACAGAGCTATCATCCATAGTGAAATGCCCTGTCGAAATTTGTGATTTGTCTTATTCATTCTCTTCGCGAATAATATTCGACCATGCCTGACTGAGCGGGTCAGCGATGACTTCCACATCTTCGCGGATAAGCTTGCCTTCGTAGGCTTTCCCGCCAGCGACGACGCGCCATCCATCCATGATAAACGGGATCGGTCCATCGGCAGTGACCCATTCGCCGTTGTATTTTCTGGCAAAGTGCAAATGTGTGCCCGTGGAAACGCCGCCTTCACAGGATGCGTGACCAATACGGTCGTTGAGTTCCAACCAGGTCCCGACTTCGACGCGGTCTTTTGTCGCAATGTGCAGATAGAGCAAATTCCAGCCGGTCTGCTCGTATCCGTCACCATCCAGGTCAACCATCACGACGCCATTATCCGAGCGGACAACCAACCCAGGGGCAGCTGCAACCACCCAGGTGTTTGTGGGAATGCATCCGCTTCGGTCTGCGGCGGGGGCAAAGTCGATGGCAGAGAAGACACTGTGAGATTGCCCGTAAATGTTCGGGTTAATCTGTCCCCAACCGTTGTGCGGACCGCCGGTAAAGCTCCACTTCACGCCCGGCTCAAAGGGTAGGGTCAGAGGCGGTTGGTTCAGCGCGGATGGAAACAATGGTTCCACCAACTCTGCACGCGCCCATGAGTCCCCGAACATCTCTTCGTACAATGCCGGGAAACCAGCCTCCGGGTTGATGATCTGCGCCCATTGCGATTGACTGTGCAAACGCGAGAACAGATATTGAATGGCAACCGTCCCGGCATTGAGGCGTGGATCGAGACGCAGCTTCGAGCCATCGGGAAAGTCGATGTGTGTGATCGTGCCAGCGCGCCAGCCATAATAAGCAATCGCCATCGTGTTGACCGCCCAGACCATCTGCACGCTCATGCCTTTGTAGTGATAGTCATTGAAGCCCATCGGGAATTCCGTGTGCAACAGGTCGATGGGTTGTCCGCGCACCCAGCGGCTTTCGAATTCGAGCAATCCCAGCAGCAAGCGCGGATTGCTCGAATTTTCGATGGCGAGCCGGTCAATGGCCGCATGCCCTTCGATCCAGCCGCTGGAACCGAGATAATCGCGGAAACTGCTCAAATATCCATTTTGCGATTTGACATACGCTTCCGTGTCGAAGTCGAGAGCGGTTGCCGAGAAGACGATTTCAGAATCCGGGATGAGTTGGATGTTGGGCGTAGTTGGTTCGTTGATGCGATTGGGAATCACCAAAAGCGTGCCGGGGTCGATCAGAGTGGTCTTGGTTAGGTCTGCATCGGAGATGATCTCGGACTCTTCGACGCCAAATCGTTTGGCAATGGCGGAAAGCATGTCACCGCTTTGTGCATAGTAAAGGAATGGCGCGGAATCAATCGTAGGCAGAACAATGGTCGGTTCGGGGGTGGTTTGTTCAGCAGGCGCTTCGGGTGTCTGCGCCGCTTGGGTCTCGACGAAAGGTGGATTCGTCGAGGTGGGGAAAATGATCGGGGCATCTTGAACCAGGAACGGGTCAACGAGAGGCGCTTCTATCATGGGGGAAGCTGGTGTCGGCGTGGAGGGGACTCCCCAAATGGAAGGGGATGTCCCACAGGCGGAAATGGTCAGCGATACAACGACGAGGACTGCAAAAAGGCGATACATGTGAGATGAATTATATCTGTGTAAATTAAGCGTGGATGAATTAACGTGTGATCAAGTTGAAGTCGTTGGCGCTGTCCCAGGCTTCGATGGTAAGTGAGCCGCGCGTGAGGAAGCCGTTGTATTCGTAGCCATCGCCGCTGGAGACCCAGCCGTCAAGGTTGAACGGAAGCGTGCCATCAGCGGCGATCCACTCGCCGTTATATTTCCTCGCCACATGGACATGCGTGGCATTGGACACGCCTCCTTCGCAAGAGGGATGACCAACACGTTCATTGGCAAATAAATATTCACCCGGTTGGACGCGTTCTTCCGCAGCGACATGCATGTAGAGGATAACCCAACCAGTTTGTTCATAACCATCGTTGTCAAGGTCCTGAACTACAGCTCCCTCTGAAGCGCGGACGATGTAACCATCCGCCATTGCTGTGACCCACGTCGGGCTGATGAGACATGCTCCAGCCGAACCATCCGACGGAGCGAAGTCCAACGCCGCCCACGCTGACCCGGAATCCCAGCCACCGTGCGGACCGCCCGTAAAATACCAGCTATCGCCAACCCCAAATGGCAGGCTCATCAGCGGTTGCGTCAACCCATCTGGGACGAGCGGCTCGATGGCATAGCTGAACGGATTTCCGAAGAAAACAAAATATGTGACCGCCAAACCGGTTTCGTTGACGTCTTTCTCCCATGCCTCCAGTCCATCCAATTGTGAAAAGAAATACTGCACCGCTGCCGTTCCGGCATTGATAGTTGGATCAACGGGGATGACCTGTCCATCGGTTAACACCATCGTTGAAATCGCATTTGCGCGCCAGAGATAATATCCGCGGTTGAGCGTGTTCGCCGCCCAAGTCAACTGACGGTACAGCCCGTAGCGATTCTCATCGATGAAACCCATCGGATAATCCACATTGGCAGGCAGGGGATTTGTGACCCAGCCGCTTTGATATTCCAGCAGTGCCAGCAAGATGCGTGGGTTGACCGAATAATTTTCCGCGACCAGCATCACGATCTCCACACCGCTCAACAACGTTCCATTGACATCCTGTGTGTAATCGGCAAGATATCCATTTTGTCCTGCCACAAATTCCGCCGTGTCAAAATAGATCGAGCTGGGGCTGTACACCAATTCTGCATCGGGGATGATCTTCAATGCCGAACTGATGCTAATTGGATTTGGGGCGGGGATGACCAGCACCATGCCTACTTCAAGCAGGTTCGCATCGGTAATGTTGTTCGCATCCAACAGCGACTGCAAGCTGATACCGTATCGTTGAGCAATCCCTCCCAGCGTGTCGCCCGGCTGGACGACGTATTCATCCACATCCTGACGAGGCGTGGGTAAAATCCGTGCCGGGTTGGGCGTTGGTGACAGGATGATCTGGTCCTGAATTCCGATCAATGGCGAGATGTTGACCGGCACACGCGTGGGCGTGGGTTGTCGTGTGGCGGTGGGCTGACCGGTCAGGGTGGGTCCATTGGAAACTGGGGAGATGGGTTGTAATGTCCCATCCACGGGCAAAAAGGGATCGTAGGTTGGGAATACCGGAGGCATCTCTTCCTGTGATGCGCATGAAATCAGGAGGGAGGAAAGAATGAAAGCAGTGATTAATGTACGAAAAGACATGAATGGGATTTTACCAAAGGAAATAACAATAAAAGAGAAGGCGCATGTTCATGCGCCTTCTCTTTGCATTCCAACTGATTACTCTTACGATTGGAAACCTGATCCCATGATGTAGTTTTCAAGTCCGCGGATTTCGCTTTCCTTGTTCTCCAACACCACCGCCATCACATCGCGCATGGACACCAACCCGATCAATTGATCATGCTCCACCACGGGCAAATGGCGGATCTTGTATTGTTTCATCAATGCCACGCATTTTTCCACGCTCGTATCCATGGAGACGGTCATCATCTGCGGCGTCATGACATCCTTGAGTTTGGTATCTTTGGCGGAACGCCCAGCCAACTCGCCTTTGGTCAGGTAATCGCGCTCGGTGAAAATGCCCACAATCTTGCCGTTTTCGGTCAACAGCACAGCGCCGATGTGCGCCTCTGCCATCACTTTGACCGCATCCAGCATGGTCTGCGAAGCGTCGATGGTGTAATTCTGTGAAAATTCCTTCGATTCGAGCAGTTTACGGACAGTTGTCATGGGATATGTCTCCTTTGGTCTTTTTTATCATAACAAAACTAAAACTGTGCACGGAGAACATCCTATTCTCCTGTGACGTTTGTCATTGATGCAGATAAAACGACTATTGTTTCAGGACATCTCTGGCATTCAGCCATTCCCAAATTTGCTCGAGGGCTTCAGGAACAAGCGACTGGGTTTGCTCGGAAAGATTTCGGGAAAAGAGGAATTGATATCCGCGCACAGAAAGTAGAGCCGCATCCGGCTTGACCTGATGGAGCGTCTCACAAATCGACAGCAGCGACTGCGGTGTGAGATGATGCGTGAACGGTGAGCGTTGAAAATCGCTGACCACGTCGATCAGACGCACTTCTTCAGGGATGTTGCCCGTGTGCGCATCCACAAAGCAGACATGGTCATAGGCAGAAATATCCTCTGCCATTTCCGGCGTCAATTGCAGGTGGAAGGCAAAATCCATTTGCGGACTTTGCGGAAATTCATCTTCGTACGAATCAGGTGCGGGCAGCCCTAATCTGACGGTGAGCGCCCGCAGAATGTGCCAGGCGACGCCATCATCCTCGCGGTCTGGATTCCCATACCCGATGATCAATGTCTTTTTCAAGAGATACCTCTAAATAGTGGAATGAAGCGCGATGGTTTATTCGCCGTATCCCGTGCCGAGGATGTAATGTTCAAGTTTGATGACAGCGCCTTTTTCCTGCTCGATGAGCGCCTCTGCCAGCCTGCGGATGGATACGATGCCGACGACGTGGTCGTTCTCCACAATGGGCAGATGGCGCACATGATATTTGTACATAAGTTCGGCGCATTCGGTCAGCAGGGTTTCCGGTTTGACCATCACCATTTGCTTGCTCATCAATTCGCTGACGAGCGTATCCTTGGCAAGTCTGCCTTTGATCTCGCCCTGCCGCGCATAATCCCGTTCGGTGAAGATACCGATGATCTTCTCGTTTTCCGTGACCAATACGGCTCCCACGTTGCCCTTTTCCATCACTTGCAGGGCGGCTAGAACCGTTTCATTGGCAGGGACGGTGAATACCTCGGTGCGTGCTTTTTCGTCAATGATTTTACGAACAGTCGTCATGGTTAACTCCTTTTTGTCAGGGTGGAACGATGAACGACATTATTCCTAAAGTCTAATCGCGTTTCAGGGTTTTAATCATTGTACCGTCTGGGGCGAGAATGTCAACCTGGATGGGCATTTGCCCGACGGCGTGAGTGGAGCAGGACAAGCACGGGTCATACGCGCGGATGGCGGCTTCGACGCGATTGAGCATTCCTTCTTGGACATCTGGTCCCTTGACGTAGGTCTTGGCGACACTGTCCACGGCGTTGCTCATCGCCCAATTGTTGTGACCAGTCGAGACGATCAGATTCACTTTGAGTAGCTTGCCATTTTCATCCGCGGTGTAATCGTGGATGAGTGTTCCGCGTGGGGCTTCGAGCACGCCCACACCATGACCAGTGTAATTCTTGCGGGTGTTGAGAATGTCTGTGCTGGTGATGTCTGGGTCTTCGCACAGGACGCGCGCGCGTTCCGCAGCGAACAGGGCTTCGACCAGACGGGCATAGTGGTAATAAAGTGTGTTTTCAACCGGCTTGCCATTGTTGAGACTCTTGAACGTCTTGAGTTCTTCATTTGCCAGCGGCGTATCAATTTTCTCGGCGAGATTCAACCGTCCCAGCGGACCGACGCGATAGACTCCATCCGGGTAGCCCATCTTCTTATAGTAGGGGAATTTCAAGTACGACCACGGTTCGACATGTTCCGCAATGTGATCGAGATAATTCGCAACGGGGAAGCGCTCCAGTTCATTGCCTTCGCGGCTGATGAGGCGGATGTCGCCGTCATACAGCTCAAGTCCGTTTTCCGGCGTGGTCAAACCAAAATAACCGGTGGGGAAGACGGCGAACTTGTTGATGTCTTCCATATTCTTTTCCGCCCAATCCTTCATGATCTGAATGCCCAGGAGCAGAGTCTCTATATTGGCATCCACGCTGCTGAGGATGTAGTCGCGTTCTTTGATGGTCAAGGCTTTGTTCACGCCGCCCGGCACGGCAAAGACCGGGTGCAAGCGCCGTCCGCCAAGGGTTTTGATGATTTCCTGACCGAATTTGCGCAACTGCACAGCCTTCACCGTCAGTTCAGGATTCGCGCCGATCAAACCGACCACGCTGCGAATTTCCGGCGACGCATCAAAACCGAGCAACAGGTCGGGACCTGCCAATTCGAAGAAGTGCATGCCATGGCTTTGAATCACCTGACCCATGTGCATCAGTTCGCGCAGAAGCTTCGCCGGGCGCGGCGGGGTCTGACCGGTGAGTGCGTCGCCGGCTTTGGCGGCTGCGAGATGATGGCTAACCGGACAAATGCCACAAATGCGCGGTGTGATCTGCGGCATCTCGAAGTACAGCCGTCCTTCGCAGAATTTTTCGAAGCCACGAAACTCGTTGACATGCATGTATGCGCGTCCAACGGTATGATCGTCTTTCATGTGAATCGTCACTTTGGCGTGACCTTCGATGCGGGTGACAGGTTCGATCGTAATTTTTTGAGTAGTCATTAAAACCTCCGATAATCCTAATGCCAGTGCAGCAAATCGTCTTTGATCTCAGGTTTGCGTCCCTGCGCCAGCTCCGAAAGGACATGGAAGATGACATCGGGATCAGGCGGGCAGCCGGGGACGTTGTAATCGACGGGCACCACTTCATGAATGGCGCGTGTTTGCGTCATGGTCGCCAGTTCGGGGTCGTTGGGAATTTCACTGCCCGGCTCGTTGCTTTCGGCTTCTACATAGGCGCGACGCAGAGCTGCTTCTACCCCGCAGAAGTTACGCATGGCAGGCACACCGCCGAATACGGCACAGTCACCGAGGGCAACCAAAATTTTGGAGCGGGCGCGCATCTTGTGAGCGACTTCTTCGTTGGCGCTGTTGTTGATTCCGCCTTCGAGCACGCCGACATCCACGCCGCTTTCATCGGGTTCCTTCAAGTCGGTGATGGGAGTGGCGCGCAAGTCCGCAAGTTCCACGATCTTCAAAATGCGTTCGTCCATATCGAGCAGAGACATGTGACAGCCAGCGCAGCCACAGATCCAGTCAGAAGCGATTTTTGGTTTGTTCATAAGTTCCTCAATTCAGCGACACGCTTGATTTGCGTCCACGGATGGCGGTCTGCCAGTCGGTGTCAAGCGCCAGATTCATTCGTTTGGCAAGGTCGTTCAACACATCCAGATTGTCGCGCACGTTTTCAGGAGCGGAGATTGCCTTGGCCGTTTTTTGTGCGCGTCCGTCAAGATTGACGTAATGACCTTCCTGTTCCGCCCAAATGCTCACAGGCAGAACCACATCCGCGTTTTCGGTCAGTTTTGATTCATAACTTGCCTGCACTACCAAATAGGCAGATTTCGCAGCTTTCTCGACCAGATATTTGGAGACATAATCATCGCCGACGGCAACGTACGTGACCTTTTGTCCGTCCAATTTGAATGGCTGATCGAGTCCCATCAACGCGGCGGATAAACTGTTGGCTTCACCCTTGATGGAAAGCAGACTGCTTCGCTCCTGGTCGATGGCTCCAATTTGGACTGCGAGTTGGTACAACGCTTCGACAATCTTCTCATCACGTTGGGCAGTGACACCTTTACCGAATAGAATGACCGGCGTGACAGAGTGCGCCAAAATCCGCGCAGCTTGAGCGATTTGTTCGGCTGAAATGCCACTCGCGCTGACAGCTTGAGCGATCCATTCATCTGCATTTGTGATGGTTAATGAGGAGCGTTCCAGTCCTTCTTTGTGGATGACTGCTTGCATGCCCTTGATGAGCGCGAGGTCTGAGCCGGGTTTGGCTTTAAGAGAGATATTCGCCAGCTCGTCGAGTTCACTTTCTTCCGGGTCGATGTTGATGAAGCGGGTTCCCTTGTTCAGGTTTCGCTTGAACAGGAAGCCAGCGACCATGTGGCTGCGACCAATGTTGGCGCCAACGCACATCACAGCATCGGCGCTGCGCAACATATCGAGTTTTCCTTCGAATTCACCCTGCTTCTCAGAGAATTTCATCACGGCTGAAGAGGGGACGCCTTCTTCGATGCTGGTGACCATTCCGCTTTGGATCTTGCTTTCGAACAGGTCTTTGAAGGCGGTCAGGGTTTCGGCATTGAGGCGGGTGGATGCCAGCGCGGCGATGCCGTTCTTGTTTCCAGCGAGCGGCTGCAACTTGTCTTTGACTGCATTCAGCGCATCTTCCCAAGAGACAGGTTCGAGTTTGCCATTTTTCTTCATCATTGGGGTGGTGATGCGTTTGCGCGCTTCGGTCGTCGGATCATACCGTCCGTGTTCGCACAAAACTCCGTGGTTGACTGACCCTTCCCAGTCACCTTCGATGCGAACGATGCGGTTATCGCGCACGAGGATGTTGATCGAGCATCCAACCGAGCAGCCGACACAAACCGATTTAATCTCGGTCATCTTTTCGTCATGTCCCTGGTAGGCGCTGGTGCGGTCGATCAGCGCGCCTGTGGGGCAGACCTGTACGCACGAACCACATTTGATACAGGTGCTGTCGCCAAGCGGAACATCCGTATCCGCGACGATCATGCTCTTCGCGCCGCGTTCTGCGACGGAAAGTGTGAAGTTGCCAGCCATTTCGGCGCAGGCGCGCACACAGCGGCGGCAGAGGATACAACGGTTGTTGTCCAACACGAAGTAAGGGTGTGAAGTGTCTACGGGGAAATCGTTCCAACCTGGCTGAATGGGCCAGTGGGTCATTTCCTCGTGGTAGGCAGCGTTTTGCAGTTCGCAATCTCCGCCGCTGACTTGGCAGAACGGGCAAAAGTGGTTGCGTTCGCTGAACAACATCGAAAGGATGAACTTTCTGGATTTCTTGATCGCTTCCGTTTCGGTGTTAACTACCATGCCGTTGTTGACCGGCAGTGTACAAGACGCCATGGGAACGCGTACACCCTGTACTTCGACGATGCACAGGCGGCAGCCGCCATACGGGGTCAGTTCCTTGTGTTCGCACAGCTTGGGGATTTGAATGCCCGCCATTTCTGCGGCGCGCAAGACCGTTGTTCCTTCGGGAACGTCAATCTGTTTGTTGTTAATCGTTATTTGAACCATGTATTCCTCTATGACACGCTGATAAGGTTTCAGTTCGTGCTTCGTTGTGCTATTAGACCTTTGCGGTTTCCAATTCCAAATTCATTTCACAGACACCCGTCGGGCAGCTTCCCAACAGGATGTGCGCTTCCACTTCCGTGCGGAAATATTTGAGCATGTCACGGATCGGGACGGTGGCAGTCTGTCCAAGTCCGCAGTTCGATGCGCGTTCCATTTCCGCGATCAGATATTGTAGGGTATCCAGGTCTTCCGGCTTGCCCTGTCCCTTCGAGATGCGATCCACGATCTCATAGGAGCGCTGCGTGCCAACCCGACAGGGCGTGCACTTGCCACAGGATTCAAAGCGGAAGAATTGCAGCAGCACCTTGACCAGATCCACGATGCAGGTGTGTTGGTCACAGATCAGCAGCGCGCCGGAACCGAGGGAGACGCCCGCTTTGCGGAAGGATTCAAAATCCATCGGCACATCTTGCAGCGCCGCCGGGATGATCGATCCGCTGCTGCCGCCGGTTTGAGCGAGTTTCAACACACTACCGGGCTTCATGCCTTTGGCATAGATGTTGATGACTTCACGCAGGGTGATGCCCATTGGCACTTCGATCACGCCGCTGAAGTTGACGTTGCCCATGATGGTGTAAACCTTCGTGCCCGGGCTGGAGGGCGTGCCGAACGAGCGATACCATTCCGGTCCATTGCGGATAATGGCTGGGACATTTGCCAGCGTCTCCACGTTGTTGACCGTGGTGGGCTTATCCCACAAGCCGCGTGTGACGGGGTAGGGAGGTCTCGGCCTTGGTTCGCCGCGCTTGCCTTCAATGGACTCGATCAGCGCAGTCTCTTCGCCGCACACGTACGCGCCAGCGCCAGCGTGCAGATGAATGTGGAAGTTAAAGTTCGTGTTGAAGATATTCTTGCCAAGGAAACCAAATTCCTCAGCTTGTTCGATGGCGTGCTTCAAACGGCGATAGGCATGACCATACTCGCCGCGAATGTAGATATAGCCTTCGTCCGCGCCGACAGCGTAACCAGCGATTGCCATCGCTTCGAGGATGATGTGAGGGTCACCTTCGAGGACGATGCGGTCTTTGAAAGTTCCGGGCTCGCTTTCATCGGCATTGCAGATGACATATTTCTTCTCGCCCTTCGCCGCGCGGACAAATTTCCATTTGCGCCCGGTGAGGAAGCCCGCTCCGCCGCGCCCTTGCAAACCAGATTTCTCGACGATGTCGATGATCTGCTCTGGCGACAGTTCGGTCAAGGCTTTGCCAAGCGCTTCGTACCCGTTGTGAGCGATGCAGTCTTCGATATTCTCAGGGTCGATGCGCCCGGCATGTTCAAGGACGATGCGTTGTTCTGCCGGGTTGTACCCTTTGTGAGCCCGCAGTGAACCAATCTGCCCGGTCAATGTCTTTGGCGGGGCTAACAAGTCTTCTGCGACGCGCCCTTTGTAAAGATGTTCCTCTACAAGATAACGGGCGTCACCAGGTTTCACGGGTCCATACACGGTCGCTTCCGGGTAGACCACCACAAAAGGTTGGATGTTTGAACGTTCGGCGTCGGTGATGGTGGCGATGTCCACTTCATCGAATAATTGATAGGCTTCAAGCGCTTCGTTCAGATTTTCAAGGAGTTCATTCGCTCCGAGGCGAAGGCTTTCAGCATCGGTGGAGACCAGGATCATTGCACGTTTTGTTTTCATGGCTGGCTCCTATTCGTAATACCCCAAAATTTCGGGGATCTGTTCGACAGTGACATTGCCATACATATCGTCATCCACCAGTAGGACGGGGCCCACACTGCACAAACCAATGCAGGATGTGGTTAGAAGCGTCCACTTGTTGTCTGACGTGGTCTCGCCGTTCTCAAGTTCGAGCGTCTCACGCAGCGCATCCCAGATGGCTTTGCCGCCAACAATATGGCAGGGAGCATTCTCGCAAAACTTGATGACGTGTCGTCCGCGCGGCTGGGTGGAAAGCATATCGTAGAAGCTTGCTAGACCATATAACCGACTCTCTGAGACATATACATTACTGGTCGGACCGTGGATCTGCTTCTTCACCTCGCGGATGGCTTCCGCCGGGATATAGCCCAGCGTGTGGTTGATCTCACTTAAGATCGGGATCAACGCATCGAATGTCTTTCCGTGATTCTCAATCGCTTGCGCAACTACTGCCTTGACTTCGCTTTCGACTACCGGAGCGTTCATTCAACCTCCATTGAATTACGACTCGAAATTACGACTCAACCAAGACTGCATTGAAATTACAAACTTGCATACAAATGCCGCAGCGGATGCATTTGTCGATGTCAATGTGATGCGCCTGTCGGCGTTCGCCGCTGATGGCTTCCACCGGGCAGTTCCTCGCGCAGACCATACAACCGGTACAAGTCGGCGCCTGGATTTCATAACGGATCAAACTTCGGCAAACTTTTGCCGGACAGCGCTTCTCAAAGACGTGCGCTTCATATTCGTGACGGAAATGTTTGAGCGTGCTCAAAACAGGATTGGGAGCGCCTTGCCCGAGACCACAGAGCGAGTTTTGCGCCACTTCGTGACACAGGTCTTCGAGCATGTCGATGTCTTTGGGTTCGCCTTTCCCGTCACAGATCTTTTCGAGTAGTTCCAGAATGCGGCGTGTCCCGACGCGACAGGGCGTACACTTCCCGCAGGATTCGGCTTGCGTAAATTCCATGAAGAAGCGGGCAATATCCACCATGCAGGAGGATTCGTCCATGACGACCAAGCCGCCCGAGCCCATCATCGAGCCCGCTTGTGACAGCGCCTCGTAATCGAGTGGCAGGTCGAGATGCTCTGCTGTGAGACATCCGCCCATCGGACCGCCCGTTTGCACGGCTTTGTATTGCTTGCCATCTTTGATACCACCCGCCACGTCGAAAATAATTTCGCGCAGGGTGATGCCCATTGGCACTTCGATCAAACCCGGCTTAGCGACGTTCCCGCCGACTGCAAAGGTCTTCGTTCCCTTGGAACGTTCCGTACCCATGCTTGCGAACCAGTCCGCGCCTTTCAGAATGATCTGCGGAACATTGGCATAGGTTTCTACATTGTTGTTGTTGGATGGCTTGTCCCAAACGCCTTTCACGGAGGGGAAGGGTGGGCGGGGACGCGGCTCTCCGCGCTGACCCATGATCGAAGCCATGAGAGCGGTTTCTTCGCCGCAGACGAACGCACCCGCACCGACACGGACTTCGAGGTCAAAGCTGAAATCGGTGCCAAGGATGTTATCCCCGAGGAAACCAAATTCACGCGCCTGGGCAATGGCCACATTGAGCGTCTCCACTGCCAGCGGATATTCCGCGCGGCAGTAGATATAACCATAGCTCGCGCCGACAGCGTACGCCCCGATAATCATGCCTTCGATGACCGAATGTGGATCACCTTCGAGCACGCGGCGATTCATGAACGCGCCGGGGTCGCCCTCATCCGCGTTACAAACCATGTACTTGGGACCATCCTGTACCTGACGGGTGATTGCCCACTTCTTGCCGGCGGGAAAACCAGCGCCGCCGCGTCCACGCAACCCAGACTTGATGACTTCGTCGATGACCAGTTCAGGTGTCATCTCGCTCATGACTTTACCGAGCGCCTGATAACCATCCACAGCGAGATAATCTTCGATATTCATCGGGTCGATCTCGCCGCAGTTTCGCAGCACCACGCGGACTTCCTTTGGGCGTAGCGGACCAAGCTCTTCATCCACGATGGCTTTGTGAACTTCGCGGAACTTCTCGATGATGCGACCCTTAAGGAAGTGTTCCTCCACCAGGAAGGGGATATCGTCCGCGGTCATGCCGACGTAATGAACGCCTTCAGGATACACCATCATCTCAGGTCCATTGGCACAGCTCCCGATGCGAGAGGTTTCCAAGACCTGAATTTCGTCGATCAACCCTTGTGCCACCAACTCATCTTGCAGCGCATCTGCAACATCGTGTGCGCCTTTTTCGAGGCACTCCGGGTCGGCACAGACTAAAACATGAGAACGATAAAACGGCATAATAACTCCAGTTACAAGACCCTAAAGGTTTTCAAAACCCATCGGGTCTAAAATTAGATCGGTAAGACGTGATCCTTCAAAGGCAGTCCGCCTTGTACGTGTTGCTTCATGATCTGTGCGGCAACTTCTGCATTGACCTTGCCGTACGTCACCTTTGGCTGATCGCCGACAATGACTTGCATGATCGGTTCCTGCTCACACATGCCGATGCACCCGGTTTGGGTCACGGTCACGCCGCTCAGGTTTTCAGCTTCGATGTAATTCAGCACGCTCTTCATCGTGTCGCGTGCGCCCGCAGCGATCCCGCAGGTGCCCATTGCAATGATCACCTGAATGTGACCGGGAGCGGCTTTCATCTGTTTCTTGGCAAGCGCCTCTTCACGAACGCGCTTCAGTTCTTCCAAAGACTTAATAGCTGGCATGGTTTCTCCTTTCAGAACTCAGTTTGCGGCGCGAGGGCGGCGATGCCTTCCTCGATCATGCCGCGTAAAAATCTCAACACATCCGGCTCGGTCAATGAGACATCCCCGAGCGCAGACTTAATTTCTTCATCGTCCAGAACGAATTCGTTCAACCTGCCCTGTTTATCAGCGAATTGATAGGTGAACGTCCAATGGATATGCGGATACGAAATCAACAGCGTCAGCATGGTCATACCGACATCGCCGAGGGGCATCCGGTCGATGTGACTGTGACGAAATGTCGCCTCGACGCGCGTGCCCTTGCCTGGCTCTGATGCGAGAGTTAATCCGCCATCCGACATCTCTGCCGCAGACTTCAAAAGAGGAATGCCCAACCCAACTTTACGAGTCGTGCGCGTGGTATAGAACGGATCGAGCACACGCTTGGCAGTTTCCTCGTCCATGCCTCTGCCATCATCCACAATGCAAACTTTAAGCAGATCGGCTTTCAGATCTTCCACTACATCCATGCGGATAGCACGGCTTTCTGCCGCAACGCTGTTTTCAGCAATATCCATCAGATGCAGGGCGATCTCACGCATGGTTATCCCTGTACTTTCTTCAATACTTGCGGGAACTTGTTCGGGCGCAATTTTCCCTGTACC
>JAHDWC010000037.1:24077-26175 GCA_023382575.1 Anaerolineales bacterium | reverse complement strand
CCGCTTCCACACTGGGACCTTGGAGCTGCACTTGGAATCATCGACTTTGAACGCGGCACCAAGCTAACCGGCTCACGCTTCTACGTCTTGCAAAAAGCAGGCGCACGGTTGCAGCGCGCCCTGATCGCATGGATGCTCGACCTGCATACCCGCCAGGGCTATCAGGAAGAATACCTGCCGTTCATGGTCAAGACCGCCACCGTATATGGGGCGGGTCAACTGCCCAAGTTTGCTGATAATCTCTACAAAGACCATGAGGAGGATTATTACTTCGTGCCGACCGCGGAGATTCCGCTCACTGGTTTGCACATGGATGAAATCCTAGATGAAGGCGCGCTACCGAGGCAGTACACCGCTTACACGCCATGCTTCCGCCGCGAGAAGATGAGCGCCGGGCGCGATGTTCGCGGCATCAAACGTGGACATCAGTTCGACAAGGTCGAAATGTACATTTACTGCAAGCCGGAAGAATCAGAGGCGATGCACCAGAAGATGTTGAAAGATGCCGAAGAGACTTGTGCGCAGTTGGGCATTCCGTATCGCGTCAAACAGCTTTGCACCGGCGACATTGGCTTCGGTGCGACGATGACCTACGACCTTGAGTTATGGGCTCCCGGCTGTAACGAATGGCTGGAAGTGTCATCCGTCTCGAACGATACCGATTTTCAGGCACGCCGTGCCAACATCAAGTATCGTCCCGCTGATGGCGGGAAGGTCAAGTTCCCGCATACATTGAATGGCTCCGGTTTAGGTTTGCCGCGGACCTTAATCGCCGTGATGGAAAATTACCAGCAAGCCGATGGCTCCATCGTTGTCCCCGAAGTGTTGCGCCCATGGATGGGCGGCGTGGACGTCATCAAGCCATAACTTGATAAAACTTTTTGGGTTTTCACCCGTAAATGACATCGGAAGTTATACTTGCTTCCGATGTCGCATTTAACAAGGAGACCTGTAAAGAATGACTGATCCAGCCTTTTGGGAAATGTTCGTGCAAGTCTTTTTAGAAGTCGCCACCTTTGCCGTATTGGTCTTTGGTCTGCTGGGTCTTCTGGTTCCCGTCTTCCCCGGCTTGACCGTGATGTGGATCGCAACCCTGATCTATGCTATTTTCCAAGCCGCAGCCGGCAACATGAATTGGGGCGGCTGGCTTTTGTTTGCGGTCATCACCCTGTTGATGATCGGCGGCAACATAGTCGATAACATCATCATCGCCAAACATGTCCGCGATAAGGAAGTGCCGTGGAGTTCGATCATCTGGGCATTTGTGGTGGGGATCGTGGTCAGCTTGTTCTTTACGCCCATCGCAGGCATGATCGCTTCGCCGGTTGGTTTGTATCTGGCGGAATTAAATCGCCTCAAAGACAAACAGACAGCTTTTTCCAACACCAAAGCGTGGATGACCGGATGGGGCTGGTCGGTTGCGGCACGTATGGGCATTGGCGCTGTGATGATCGCCTTCTGGGGGCTGTGGGCGTGGGTCGTAACGTAAACTATTTTGTAAAAAGGAGAAACAATGGGTGCATTTACAGAAGTTCTTTCGGTGATCGGATTTGTGATCCGCGCATTGGGATTCGTCCTCTTGGGTTTTGCTGTCGCTCGCTTCACATTGGATGCCTATAACAAAGCCGTCTGGCAGGTGCAGATCGCGCTCGCGGCTGGATTCTTTCTCCTGTTGATCGGGCTGACAAAGTATGCCAGCCCTGCTTCGATGGGTACGTTTGCCCTTGGGGCTGGCGCCGCAATGCTGATGTCGATGATGGGGAAGAAGGAAGAGACGAAAGAAGAAGAACCCGCCAAAGAGGCGAAAAAGAAATAAGAAAGCAAAAGGCTTGACCAGAACCGGTCAAGCCTTTTTTCTACGTTAATTACAACTTTGCTTTTTGTACCGCCTCGATCAACGCGGACTTGAACTTTTCTCCTGCATCATCCTTTCCCAATGGCAAAAAGATAGTCCCAAGTTCGCTTGCATCCGTAAAATGACCGTTGATGTTCATGCCTGAATCGGGGATCATTTTATAGAATTGGCTTTTCTCGTAATCTTCCACCGTAATATCCTGCAATTGCATGGACTTGATATAGAGCGCATTCTGGTCTACAT
>JAHDWC010000037.1:0-24067 GCA_023382575.1 Anaerolineales bacterium | reverse complement strand
AACGATCTGTGAGAATAACAGTCTGAATCAACAACTTGGGACCCGATCCGCCGCCAAACAACCCTTTTTTGATCTTTTCCGAGGTAGAAACGATGCACATCACCGGGTTGGAAAGAATATCGCCCAAGTTGTGCTTTTCAATATAGGTTTGAACACTTTTGATGACGTTCGCGGGAACATCCCCAAACGCGATCTCTTTGGTGGAACGGTTGTAATCACCCATAGTATTTCCCATTAAATCTGTAAGGGCGACCTGCCTGGGTTAAGCAAAATGACTTGCTATCACCGGAAGGGTCGCCCTTACACTACATTAAAGCGAAACTGACTTGCTCAACATCGCCGTGAGCAATTTGACCGAATTTTTCAGGTCGCTGTAATCCACCATCTCTGAAGCGGAGTGGATGTAACGACATGGAATGGAGAGCGCCCCCGCCATCACACCGGCGCGAGTCAATTGGATCGCACGCGCATCCGTGCTGCCGACGAGGAGCACTTCGCGTTGATAGGGGAGTTTCGCCTTCTCTGCGGTATTGACCATCCAGTCGATGATGCGCGGGTCAGAGAGCATGCCTGTGTCACGGATCTTCACGCAGGGGCCCTTGCCCAATTCCATCGACATTTTCAACGAAGCAGGCGTGTCCCCTGTGCCGGTCACATCGAGTGCAATGCCGATCTCCGGATCGATGCCATAGGCAGCCGTACCTGCGCCGCGCACACCGATTTCCTCTTGCGTGGTGAATACAAAATACAAGTCATTCGGCGTGGACTTGATGGAGCGTAATGTTTCAATTAATACAATCACCCCGGCGCGATCGTCCAGTGATTTGGCAACGATGCGGTCCCCCAATTCCGTGTAGGAGCGTTCGAAGCCGCCCACGTCACCCACTTTGATCTGACAATTTTCCTTGCTGGTCGCGCCGACATCGATGTACATCTTGCTCATGGCAGGCGCCTGATCCACCTGTTCGAGGCGGTCGAAGCCCACCACGCCAGTCACGCCATTCATAAAGCGGATGCGCGCGCCGAGCGTATATCTGCCGAACGTCCCACCGACATTGGTAAAGCGCACGAACCCTTTACGGTCGATGTGGCTGGCAATGACGCCGATCTCGTCCATGTGCGCGGCGAGCATGATGCGTTTGGGATTCTTCGCATTTGCAGCGGGCTTCTTGCGCACGATCAAATTACCGAGCGCATCCACATGCACTTCGTCGGCAAGCGGCTTGACCTCCTTCAAAATTACTTTGCGGACTTCGTGCTCATATCCCGAAGGTCCATAGGTTTCTGTGAGGGTCTTGAGTAATGATTTCATTGGCTATTTTCCCAAAGTGAATTTTTCACCAGCAGCATAACTTTTGATATCGTCCGTTGTGAAGATGTGCGCTTTCGATGCGCCCATAACCGTCCACGACTCGTTGAGCCTGCCAACGATGGCAGTGTCTTCATCCACACCGATCATCATTTCGCCATCCCGCAATCGGCGGCGAAGGGTGGCGACCAGCGGCTTGCCGAACAAGGGCATATTATTGAAATGCGGAAGAAGCGAAGCAATGGGCAAAATCCCAAATGCAGCCGTTGAACGAATTCCCATGGCGCGCACATCGGGCATTTCAGAGCCGAGGATCATCGCGCCTGCCGAGCAACCCGCGTACACAGCGCCGCGCGCCCATGCTTTTTGAGCCGCTTCCCACACCAGACTGTCTTTCAATGTCTGATAAAGATAACTCGGATTCCCGCCGGAGAAGTAGATCAGATCCGCATTCTCCACTGCAGACGCCAGATTTAAATCATTGGCAGATTGCGCGTCAATGACTGGCAGGGCTTGCGCTTCTGCTCCCAGACGGGTGAAATGATCCACACCCATCGTTGACCAACGCGAGACGCTTTTCGGTCCCTCCTGTCCCGCGGCGGTTGGCAAACAGACTACACGCGGCTTGCGTCCATCCGCGCCGCAGTTGGCGAGCAGATAGGCATCCACCTCGTTCATTACAGGCAGATATTCACCGGAACCAAGAAGAGCGATCAACCCATTCATAGATTATCGTTTTAGCAGATCGGGTGTCATGCTCTTCAAGGCAGCATGTAATAAATTCAGCGTATTCTTCCAATCGTCCACACGCGAAACGCTGATGGGCGAGTGGGTATAGCGATGCGGCACCGAGACCGAAACGACCGGCACGCCTGCACGGGCTTGCTGGATTGTCCCGGCATTCGTTCCGCCGCCGCCCGGCTGACGGAATTGATGCTGGATCTTATTTTTAATGGCGACTTCTTCGAGGAATTTCACCAGCCGCGTATCACTGATGATGGGCGCATGTGCCGTGTAAATGGCAGGACCCAAACCGAGTTTTGTGTTGTAGGTGTAATTCTCTCGGCCTTCGTAATCGGGCAAGTCGCGCGCAGGCGTGGAATCGACAGCGATGGCGAGGTCGGGCTCGAAATAGTATCCAGCCACCTGTGCGCCGCGCAGACCGATCTCCTCTTGCACGCTAAATGACAGGCACAACTCGATAGTCTTCGGTGCATGTTTGAGCAGTTCGATCAAAATTGCCACGCCGATGCGGTCATCAATCGACTTGGACATGATCGATGGACCGACGCGCTTGAACTTCGTCGCAAACGTGGCGCGGTCACCGACTTTGGCTTTGCCTTCAGGTCCAAGATCAATGCGCATCGAATCGACATCGATGGTGTGTTTGCGTTCCTCGGCGCTGGTCAAGTGGATGGGCTTCGCGCCGATCACGCCGACGGCATGATCCTTGCCAACGATGACCTGCTTGCCGACCAAGTGCCGCGCATCGATTCCGCCGACGGTTTCAAATTGATAGAAGCCATCGCCGTCATCGCGCACGATCATGAAGCCGACCTCGTCCATGTGGGCATCCAGCAAGACGCGTAATGGCTTCTTACCAGTGCCGCGTTTGCGCACCAGCACACTGCCAAGCGCATCCACTTTGACTTCATCCGCATATGGCTTGACCTCTTCCAGCACGATGCGGCGTACTTCGCCTTCATCGCCAGAGACCGCCATGGCGTTGCATAATTTTTCGAGCAGTTTGATTTGCGTTTGTCCGATGGAGAGCATGTTAATCCCAAACGATTCTTTCGATGAAGTCCGCTTCGAGCGAAGCGATGAATTCAGCCAGCAAACGCCCGGCGCGTTGAATATCTTTGAGCGCCACCACCTCAACCGCCGTGTGCATGTAGCGCTGCGGAATGCTGAGCACCATCGTCGGGATGCCTTCGGCAACCAACTGCATCGAGTCGGCATCGGTGGAGGAATATTCAGGCATCATATCGTCTGCCACAGGAATTTCGACGCGTTCGGCAACTTCCTTGAAGCGTTTATACAAAAACGGGTGAATGCTCGGGCTGATTCCCAACGTCACGCCTTTGCCGAGCGGGAAGGTTTGGTAGCCGTTCGCGCCCGCGCCTTTGGCGAAGGTCATATCCACGGCGACAGCGATGGTGGGACGAATCTGAAACGCAGAGGTTTGCGCGCCGCCCAATGAAGTTTCTTCCTGCACCGAAGCCACTGCCCACACATCCCAAAGATGCGCCTTGGACTGCAACTCTTCGAGGCAGATCGTCAATGCGGCGACGGAGGCACGGTTATCCAACGTGTGACCGCTGACGCATCCGCCGGACATTTCGGTGGGTTCTGTCGCGAAGGAGACGCGATCCCCGACTTTGACGCGCTTCGCCACTTCGGCGGGAGTGAGTCCTGTATCCACGAAGAGATATTTCAAGCCAACGACGCCACCACCTTCGCCATCGGGCAGTAGATTGCCAGGCGGCATGACGATCACTCCGTACAGGTCTTCTCCGCTTCCGGTAGCGTGGATCATGACCGGGGTTCCGGGTAAGACGCGTGAATCGATCCCGCCAATGTTGGTGATGTAGAGGAAGCCATCCACGATGCGGGAGACCATCAAACCGATGGCGTCCATGTGGGTGGCAATCAACACCGAAGGACGCGGCGTCTTTTTGAAGCTGCCACGTCTCAACCCGTGGATGGAACCGAGCCTGCTTTCGGATATTTCATCCACGAGTGGCGACCACTTTTGTTTGATGAGGCTGGCCACAGGGGCTTCGTGCGCGGAGACCCCTGCAACGGAAATTAGGGATTTGAGAAAAGGTAGGATATCGCTCATAAGTTTTTATCCGCCGCCAAATGCGGTGGGAGATGGCGTGACCGGTGTGACTGTGTCTGTGGGTGTTGACGAAGGTGTGTTGGATGGCGTGATGGACGGAGTCAATGACGGGGTGAGGGTGTTGGTAGGTGTAAAGCTTGGTGTGATCGATGGGGTAAGCGTGAAGGTCGGTGTGTTGGTGCTGGGTTGGAAGGGCGTCAACGTGATGCTGGGAGTGAAGGTTGGCGTGGGGGAGGGCGTCTCAGTAGGGGTTGGAGTGATGGTTCCAGTTAAAACCACAGGGGTGCCGCTTACGGTTGGAGTAGCGGGAGTCGTGGTGATGGTCTCTGTGATGGTAGGAGTGGGCGTCGCACGTGGGTTGGGCGCAAAAGAGAGAAAGATTAACCCCATGCAATAACAAGGGATAGTGGCGACGATGACCGCAATGAGTCTTAAGCGGCGTCGTGTGCGGGGAGTATCGGCGTCAAGCATAGTGGTTCGATTATAATCCATGAGATTGGGTAACTTTTCATGATTCCTTTGCATTTACGCATCTCTGGTTTTTTATCGTATCGTGATCCGGTGGAGTTGGATTTCACTTCGTTGGAACTTGCCTGCATCTCCGGGCATAATGGCGCGGGGAAGTCGTCGCTGTTGGATGCGTTCACTTGGGCATTGTTTGGCGAAGCGCGTGGCAAAGGCGTGGACGTCATCAATTTAAGTCAGGATGTTAAATCGGCAGAGGTGGCGTTGACCTTTGCCTACGAAGGCAATACCTATCGCGTGCAGCGCACGCTTCCACGCAACAAAAGTACGATCCTTGAATTTCAAGTTTTGGATGCCGACCTATGGCGTCCGCTGACGGAGAAGACCACCCGCGAGACGCAGTCCCGCATCGAGCAGACGCTGCAATTGGATTACGAGACCTTCATCAATGCATCCTTCTTTTTGCAAGGCAAGGCAGACCAATTCACGCAGAAGAAAGCCAGCGAACGCAAAGCCGTGTTAAGTTCCATTCTCGGCTTGGAGATTTGGGATACCTACAAGGAACGCACGGCCGAGCGCCGCAAGGAATTGGAACGTGATGTGGATGAGATCGATGGTCGCATCGCAGAAATCGACGCAGAGCTGGCCGAGGAAGAAGAGCGCAGGCGTCGGCTGGGAGAGCTTGAGGGGACGTTGAAGCAGCTATCGGCGGCGCGTGAGGCGCAAGAGACAGCGTTGGAAAATATCCGCAAAAATGTGACATTGGTCAACGAACAGCGCAAGGTCGTCGTCACATATCAAGCGCAATTGCAAAAGGCGCAAGATGCTTTCACCAATATTGAAAAGAAAATAATAGACAAACAGTCTGAGTGGGCGGACTATGCCGACTTGGTGAGCCGCGCCAAGGATATTGAAGCGGGATACAAAGCGTGGCAAAAGGCGCGGAAGGATTTGGAGAAATGGGAAGAGACCGCTCTGCAATTTCGCGAACATGACGAGAAACGTCAGCCGTTGCTGCGTGAGATCGAAGTGGAAAAAGCGAGGTTGGAGCAGGAGAAACAGGAACTTGAAAAACAATGGACAGTTGTCAATGGATTGTTGGCGACTGTGGATGAATTAGAAGAACAGTTGAACGCTTCTAAAATTTCTTTGCAAGAAGTGGAATCGAAAATTCAAGAACGCGTTGAATTGGAAAATAAACGCAACGAAGCCCGTGAGCGTCAGGCAGCGATGAAAGCAGAGAATGAGTCGCTGCGTAAGGAGATGGAAGAACTCAAGGATCGAATCGATGCGTTGAAGGTCGCTGAAGGCGCAGAATGTCCGCTGTGTGGACAACCTTTGAGCGAGAGCCATCGTAAATCCACGCTCAAACAATTGGAAGCGACGGGCAAAGACAAAGGCGATACCTTTCGCGGTAACAAAAAGGCTAGCGATGAACTTGAAGCCGAGATCGCGGAATTTGCCGCCCGGGTCGTCAAATTTACAGACGCCGAAAATGAACGCCTGCGATTTTTCAATTCGATTTCACAAATCACTTCGCAATTGGAATCGATCAAATCTCAAAGCGCCGAATGGGATAAGACTGGCGCGAAACGATTAAAGGAAATCACAAAACTGCTCGAAGGCAGAAAATATGCTCAAGACGCACACAAAGAATTGAAGGGGTTGGAAAAGGAACTTGCCAAACTCGGCTATGACATTTCCGCGCATGATGCCAAGCGTAAGGAAGAGCTTGAATTGCGCGAGGTCGAAGACGATCATCGTAAACTGGATTCAGCGCGTGAGGTAAGCAAGCGCATTGAAAAAGAAATCAAAGAGTTGGAAGAAGAAAGAGAAAAGAAGCGAGAAGATGTTGACGAAGCGCAAAAGATGTTTGCCGAAGCTTCTGAGAAGTTAACTGAGGCGGAAGCCGGTGCTCCAAATCTTCAAGAGGCGGAGAGCAAGCTATTCGAATTGCGCGAGGACGAGAACCGCGTCCGCGATGAGGTGGGGGCGGCCCGTCAGCGGGTGGAGGTACTTGCTACGCTGCGCACGCGCAAAACGGATTATGAAACCCGTCGTGAAGAGCTCAGCCAGAACATTCTTCGTCACAAAACGCTCGAACGCGCCTTTGGCAAGGATGGTGTCCCGGCGTTGCTCATCGAGCAGGCGTTGCCGCAGATCGAGCAGAAAGCCAACGACCTGCTTGGCCGCTTGAGCGATGGGCACATGTCGATTCGTTTTGTTACGCAGGCAGAATATCGCGACAAAAAACGCGAAGACCTCAAGGAAACGCTCGATATTCAGATCAGCGATTCTTCTGGCATGCGCGATTATGAAATGTACTCCGGTGGCGAAGCCTTTCGCGTCAATTTTGCAATTCGTTTGGCGCTTTCTGAAATCCTGTCCCAGCGCAAAGGGGCGCGCCTGCAAACGCTGGTCATCGACGAGGGCTTTGGTTCACAGGATGCGCTTGGAAGGCAGCGCCTGGTTGAGGCCATCAATGCGGTCAAACATGACTTCGCCAAGATTTTTATCATCACGCATCTCGATGAACTCAAAGATGCCTTTCCAAATCGCATCGAGATCGAGAAGACAGAGCGAGGCTCCACGGTTACAGTCGTGTAAGATTTTCCTGAGTCGAAGGTCAATAGAATGCTTTCGACTTTTGATTCAAAATGACCTACTTCATCATTTCCACCATCCTATTTATCCTTGCAATCGTCATCATTCATTGGATTCACAATCAATATCATCTCGACATCGTGGTCAAGCCGGTATTGCCGCCTGTAAAGGCGCCGCTCGTTTCGGTTTGCATCCCCGCTCGCAATGAGGAGAACAACATCCGCCGTTGTGTGCAAGCGATCCTCGAGCAGGATTATCCAAATCTTGAAGTCATCGTTTTGGATGATCGTTCCACCGATGCGACTCTGACTCTATTAAAGGATATCGCGTCCCGTGACTCTCGCCTTCTCCCGATCAGCGGTTCAGACTTACCCGCAGGTTGGGCCGGAAAACCGCATGCCTTGTATCAAGCTGTGAGCGTTGCCCGTGGAGAATGGCTGTGTTTTGTGGACGCGGATACCTTCCTTGCGCCGAATGCTCTTTCGTCTGTGTTTGCCAAAGCTCTCGAAACAGAAGCAGACTTGTTCACGGTCATGACGCGCCAGATCCTCGGTTCATTTTGGGAGCGGACAGTCATGCCATTGGTGATGACGGCGTTATCTGTTGGATTTTCGCCGCGCAAAGTCAATGACCCGCAGCGACGCGATGCCGTGGCTAATGGGCAATTTATTTTCATCAAACGCAGCATTTATGATCTGGTGGGCGGACATGAACGAATCAAAGATCAGATCGTTGAAGATAAGGCGCTCTCGGAGTTGGTGAAGTGGAGTGGGCATCGCCTCATGATTGCTGATGGACGGGATGTGGTCAGCACGCGTATGTACACCTCACTGGAAACCATGTGGGAAGGTTGGACGAAGAATATTTACCTCGGCTTGCGCGATCATCCGTCCCTGTTGTTGCTCGGGGCTTTTGGCGCGACGCTGGCGCTGATTGCTGCTTTGTTTTTGCCAATTTGGCCGCTGTTGGGGTTGAGTTGGTACATGCAAGGCGGCGGCTGGATGGCTTTGCTTGTCATTGTGGAAGCTTTGCTTGTATGGGGTTATTTGATTTGGATCCGCGCGCAGGTGGCACAGGAGATGGGCATTTCTCGTGGATATGCTTTCCTCACGCCGCTGGGAGCAGGCGTCTTCGCTGCGATGATGCTCACCTCGGCATGGAAAGTTGTTTCGGGGCAAGGGGTCACTTGGCGTGGGCGGAAATATCAGCCGCGAACCATGTAACTTAAGTCCTTGACGTAATAAGGTAACATTTGTTATATTTTGAATATTCTTGTTAAAGATAACAAAATATAACAAATGCCTTCACACTCCTTAGACCGCGAAAAACGCATCCTTGAATATTTGCACAACAACAAAAAAGCCTCCATCCGGGATCTGGCAGAGGCTTTTAACGTTTCTGCGATGACCATTCATCGTGATCTGGACAAACTCGAAACAGCAGGACATGTCCAAAAGAGATACGGCGGCGTCATCTTAATGGACCCGTCTATGGGAGTCAGCAGCCGATATTCATGTGATATGTGCCAGAAACCCGCTTCTGAGCGGACGATGTTTTTGGTCACTTTGGAGAATGGTGAGCATCGGCGTGCTTGTTGTGCGCATTGCGGTCTGATGTTGCAAAGCCGTACTCCGCATGTGTGGCAATCCCTGACTCCAGATTTTTTGCATGGGCATATGGTCAGCGCGGGACAGGCATGGTTTGTGGTTGGGAGTGACCTGAACATTTGCTGTGTGCCGAGTATTTTGGCGTTTGGCTCGCGGCAGGATGCCGAAAAATTCCAAAAGGGATTTGGCGGTCAACTGCTGGGAATGAATGAAGCAATTCAATATTTGCATGGAATGGTGAACATGCCATCTGGTGTGTCTGTCAGAAGAAAATAAACTTTGAGGAAAGAGGAGACATGAAGAGATTTTTTACATTGGTCGTTGCTGGCGCGATTTTGTTGAGCGCCTGCGGCGGGGGAATGAGCGGGGAAGGGGTGCAGGCAGGAAATTTCTGGATGCGTTCTGGGTTGAAGGATGGCAATAGCGCCGCATATATGATGTTGACCAATTACACCGATCAAGATGTGTCGTTGGTGGGGGCTTCATCCGATGTGGCAGCGGCTGTGGAAGTTCATCTTAGCTCGATGAGCGAGGATGGTACGATGAAGATGGAAAAGCAGGATGCGGTTGTGATTCCGGCGGGGAAGTCCTTGGAACTCAAACCGGGCAGTTATCACATCATGTTCATTGGGTTGATGGATGACTTGATGGTAGGTGATGAGGTCACGCTCACGCTTCATTTTGATGGCTATGACGATGTGACTTTGACCGTCCCCGTGCAGGATGCGGCTGATATGGGCGGTTCGGGCATGGATGGTCATGACAATATGCCCTAGGTGAGTTGGATAGGGAACCTTATGTCCTGCTGGGAGAAACCTGGCGGGACGTTTTATTTTATGGTCGGGAGCAACTGTCCCGAGGTTTGAGGTGTAATGCCCCTTGTTGGGGGAATTTGGAGTTAAACTATCCATATTAAATCTGCTAATCTGACATTCTTTTTGTGATGAAAGTCACAAGAAAAATTTGTAGTTTTTGATATATTGGGTTTAGGTAAATTTAATGCGAGGTTAATCCATGTCTAAACTTCCTATCATTGCCATTGTGGGTGCGGTGCTGGCGCTTGGGTATTTTGCGCTGGTATCAGACGCTGCCGCATACGGGGGCAGCGCACCAGAGACTTGTGCGAACTGTCATTCAATGGACTCGCAGTATGAGAATTGGGCGAAAGGCGGGCATGCCCATGTGGCAAAGTGTACCGACTGCCATTTACCTCACGATAATTTCGTTTCGTATTACATGGAGAAGGGTCGCCAAGGCGCGAAAGATACGTATGCCTTTGTAACGGGGAATATTCCGGTGATGATCCGTGCTGAACATGAAACGAAAGAGATCGTGCAGGAGAACTGCGTTCACTGCCACGAAGATACTGTGGATTCCATGCTGGCAGGTGCTCAGCCTTTGGATCGTTATTGCTGGGAGTGTCATCGTAGTGTTGCTCATGGGGAGCGCGGTGCGACAGGTGCTCCGTATCAGGACTCTGCTATTTATCCGAACAAGTAAGGAGACTGCTCATGAAAAACTATACTACCCTCATTCTTGCTGGATTGGTGGTCGTGCTCGCCGCAGTGTTGATCGGCGTCATGGTTTACATCCAAAATCAGCCTGCGGAAGTGCGCGCTGTTCAGCCGCTGGTGGAGATTGCAGAAATGGAACCCGATTCTTCCAAGTGGGGAATTAACTACCCGAATCAGTACGATACGATGATGAAGACTGAGACCAATAACGTGGATACAACCTACGGTGGTTCTTCAGCCTTTTCGTGGCTCGAACGCGATCCGCGTCAGGTCATCCTTTTTGCCGGATACCCATTTAGCAAGGATTACAACGATGACCGCGGTCATGCCAATGCCCTGAAAGATGTGGAGGCGACCAAACGCCTCAACCTGGATGTAAGTGATCCGAAGCGCACCCCAGGCACATGCTACTCTTGTAAATCGTCCTCAAACCCTGGTCTGTGGGCGGAACTGGGCATGGAAGCCTATGATGCGATGTCCTTCGTCGAACTGGGTGAACATGTCACCGAGCCGATTGGCTGCGCTAACTGTCACGAAGCCGGTACGATGCGCCTGATCGTCACCAACCCGGCTTTGGAAGAAGCCCTTGAACGTCAGGGCAAGGATTGGAACACCTTCACCCGTCAGGAAATGCGGACGGTCGTCTGCGCGAACTGCCATGTGGAATATTACTTCGCGGGCGAAGGTAAATATCTGACCTTCCCGTGGGACAACGGCACCAAGGTCGAAGATATGATCAAGTACTACGAAGAAGTTGGCTTCTCGGATTGGAAATACCCCGAAACCGATACGCCCATGCTCAAGGCGCAGCATCCGGAATATGAATTCTTCACAGCCAACAGCACACACTATGAAGCCGGCGTCTCCTGTGCCGACTGTCACATGCCCTACGTACGCGATGGCGCGAGCAAGTACTCTTCACATGATGTCCACAGCCCGCTGCTGAACCCCGAAGAAGCCTGCGGACAGTGCCATACCAACACCGAATATGTGCTGGAACGCGTGGCGAACATCCAACAGCAGGTGGCCGAGACCAAGATCAGCGCCGAAGATGCCATCATCGATGCCATCAACGCCATCAAGCTCGCCGCCGCCAACCCGGATGTAAACGTGGAATTGCTCGACGAAGCTCGCAAACTGCACCGCGAAGCGCAGTTCATGTGGGACTTCATCTCGGCTGAAAACTCCACCGGCTTCCACAACCCTGAGTATGCGCTCGAAGTGCTTTCCAAGTCTACGAATCTGGCGCGCGAAGCCCAAATGCTTGCGGCTCAGTCTGTGAACGATCCGTCGCTGTTGACAACGGATACCTACTACACCCAAACCAACCCGTAATAATGAAGCGAAGCAACGTCCCCCGTCAGTACTGGCGGGGGACGTTTTGTTTCGGGAACAATTCTCCATGTCTTGGCGTTAATCCCTGCAAGGAGACAGAATGAAAAAACTTATTTATTTGACACTGGTTTTACTGCTTGCTGCCTGCTCGGCTGTGCCGCAATCTGAAATGGACCAGAACCTCACCAAATGGCAGGATGCAGGCATCACCCATTACAAGTATGACCTTTTGATCGGCTGCTTCTGCGTTTTCCGCGATGAAATGCCATTGACCATCGAAGTGCAGGATGGCGAAGTTGTTTCGATCACCAAGGCGACTGGAAATTTGGTCGATGAAACCGACCCGAACTATGAATTCTTCCAGAAATATGCAACCCTTGACCGCCTCTTTGCCGCCCTTGCGGAGGATACCGCCAACGGAGCTGCGCAGGTCACTGTGAGCTACGACTCGCAATATGGTTTCCCGGTTGAGTCGTACATTGACCAATCGCAAGAAATCGCCGATGACGAATTATCCTTGCAGGTTTCAAACTTCCAAGTGTTGGAATAAAAAGAGCGCGGCTCATAACCGCGCTCTTTTCGTTTAATTAGGTTGTGCCCACTGATTGAAAATTTCCCGGTCCGCGATCTGGATGCGCCGGTCTTCCACCTTGATCGCGCCGCTGCGTTCCAGTTCCTTCATCGAACGCGCCACCACCTCGCGGACAGTTCCCAGCCGCGCCGCGATCTGCTCCTGTGTCCAATGCGGACCCGATTTCTCTTCGGGCATTTCTGCGATCAGGCGTGCCAGCCGATGCGTGACCTGATAGAACGCCATCTCGCTGACCTTTTGCACCATGCCGCGTAGCATCCTGCCGAAGTTGACCAGCACCTTCTGCGCGAAGATGGGATGCTCCATGACCAGTTCATGCAGTTTATCGCTGTCGATGACCCACATGCGGCAATTCTCCAGTGCCTCCACGTTGACCGGGTTGGTGCCTTTGTCGAAAGCGGGGACTTCAGCGAAGGTGTCCTTCTCCTGCAAGATACGGACGATGTATTGCCGTCCCTGCGGAGAGAGGCGAAAAATTTTGGCACTGCCCTGCTCGACGATGAACAACCCATCGCATGGGTCGCCTTCCCAGAACAAGACATCTCCACGTTGATATTCGCGCAACTGGGTGTTTGCGGCGATCTCCTTCAACATGCTTTCAGGGAGATCGTCGAAATATTCGTTTCCTCTTAAGGCTTCGATCTTTTCTTTGAACGTCGTTTCGATAATTTTCATGCGTTGCTTCAGATCTGCCCCAAAAGCACTCGGTCTTCGCCACGGTCGATCTCCCACGGATAGACGATAAAAGCATCAGTGGTTGCGGCATAATAGTCCGGGCGGACACTGCCAAACAGATTGCGATACGGGTTGAAATGCAGCACACAAGTTTCGGGGAATCCGCCTGCGGCGGAAACGCGGTTCTTGACTGCGGTGATGGTGCGTCCTGACCCCCAAACATCATCCACAATGAGGGTGGGACGTCCGCGCAATTTATCGTCAGCGGGGAATTGGATGAACTCAGGCCACGCCATGAAAGCGGATGTCTTCTCGCTTTGCACTTGGGCGGGGAAATCCACTGCGGCAGTGAGGATGTGGGTGATGTTCATCGCCTCTGCCAACATCCCGCCAGGGATGATGCCTCCGCGTGTGATCATCACCATCGCGGTAAACTCGCGGCGGAATTGGGGAATCAGATGACCGATCAGTTTATCCAACTCTTCCCAGGAGACTAATTCGCGGCGTCGGGGTTCGGGTTTCATGTGCCTATTTTATCAAAAAGACCCCAAAGGGGTCGCACCTTTGGGGTCTGATCCTAATTTATGCTAAAACAGCTGCCAACGGAGCAGGTGCTGCCACTTGGGATGGAGCCAAACCTTGCGCCGTGGCTTTTTCCACTTCACGCGCCCAGATATACAGGCAGGTGTGATAAGCCGTGGTGGTATAGGAACTGAACACGCTCGCCACCATCACGAACGTGAAGAAGATCAACGCGCCAATGGCTATGCCGACGATGGAAATTGCCGCCTGTCCGCCGGAGAGATACGCCAAGCCGCCGCCAATGGCAAACGCGATAATGAAGCCAATCACTCCGAAGACAAAGCCGATCAAGCCGGTTACGAAGCGCACACCCACCGTGCTGATACCTATCAGTAACAGATTCTCTTTCGTGATCTTCCAGATGCGCTGCAAGCCATCTTTGAGATTCAAGTCATCGATCACCATCGCAGGCAGGACGAGATACGAAGCTTCCGTCCACAAAGTTTCAAGCAAACCAGTTGCCTGACGTGCGAAACTCGCCGCCATGCCACCCTTACGGTTGCGTTGCGCCGCATTACGGATCAAATTTACAACCGTCGAAGCCGCCGCCAGGGTGAGGATGTCAAAGAAATCGCGGCGGACAATTTCCCAAGCCTTGTCCATGCGCCCATCGCCTTCGGAAAGATACCCAAAGATCAAATAAACCGTCATGCCGGAAAAGACATACGTCACGACGAATTGAACGAAGACCAAAATGGCGCTCAATACAAAAAGAACAATGTTGCCAAATTGCGTGTCGCTGAGGAAAAATGCCGCAAGAATGATGGGGATCGTGCCGAGCACAGAGACGATCATGCCGACCACCAGCGCATACACTGATGGCTTCAACAGATCTTTATCTTTGAATGCCATGCTCCAGGCTTGTTTCAAGAACGTCCACCCGCGCGAAAAACTTTGCATACCGCACTCTCCTGTTGATTGATAATTGATTATAGCAAACTTATCGGGTCGATTTCTACGCGCCAATCGGGGAGACGCAAATCTCTCAAGACAGATGCCGGGTCGGGTCCACGCAGGATGATCTGCCAGCGATGCTCGCCATTTTCCTTCGCAAAGAAACACGGGACGGGACCGATCAACTCTGTCTGACGCCGCCCCTCCGCCTCCAACTTGACCTTGAGCTTGTCCGCCAGCTTTTGAGCTTCCGCCTCCACCTTGAGCGGATCTTGACTGCGAATCTCCAGCCGCGCCAGCTTGGCAAATGGCGGATATCCCAACTGACGGCGATAGTCCAACTCGCGTTGGAAGAATCCGTTCACGTCATGGTGTGCGGCGAATTGGATGGCGTATTGCTCCGGCGCGAAGGTCTGCATGATGACCTTGCCTCCGCGTGACGAACGTCCCGCCCGTCCGGCAACTTGCGTCAACGTTTGGAAGACGCGTTCATTTGCGAACGGATCAGGCAGGTTCAAGCCGACATCCGCCAGCACGATCCCAACCAGCGTCACCAGCGGCAAATCCAAGCCTTTCGCCAGCATTTGCGTGCCGACCAACACATCGGCTTGATGATTGGCAAAGTGCGTCAGGATGATCTCGTGCGCGTCTTTCTGACGGGTCGTATCCCAATCCCAGCGCAGCGTCCGCGCCTGCGGGAACAAGGCTTTAACCTCAGCTTCCACGCGCTCACTCCCCAAGCCATATTCGCGGATTTGATTGCTTCCACAACTGGGACACGTCTTTGGCTTTTGACGTGTGTAATTGCAGTGATGACAACGCAGCTCCCCGGCTTGTGACGGTTGACTATCGAAATGCAGGGTTAAGGGTGTCTCGCAGTTCGGACATTTCAAGGTCGTGCCGCAATCGCGGCAGAAGATATACGTCGCCGTCCCGCGCCGATTTAGATAGACGATGGCTTGCTCGCCGCGTGCGATCACCTCCGCAAGCGACTCTGTCAGCACGCGCGAGAAGATTCCGCGGTTGCCATTTTTCAATTCCTCGCGCATATCTACGATCTGCACCGGCGGCAGCATGGATTCGGTCACTCGGTTTGGCAATTCCAAGGTTTGGATGTGTCCCTGCCCGGCATGATAGCGTTGTTCCACGGTTGGCGTGGCGGAACCGAGCACGCACACCGCGCCGCACAGTTGAGCATATTCCTGTGCGGCAGTCACGGCATTGTAAAACGGTGGCTCGGATTGATGATATGAACTGTCGTGGCACTCATCCACCACGATCAAACCGATATGTTTCAGCGGAGCGAACAGCGCCGAGCGTGCGCCGATGATGACATTGATCTTGCCATCACGCGCGCGTCGCCAGGTATCGTAGCGCTCACCCTCAGAGAGTTTCGAGTGCACCAAGCCAACCTGCCCCGGAAAGCGCGACAAGAATCGGCGCACGGCTTGCGGCGTCAGCGCAATTTCAGGGACGAGGATCATCGCCTGCTTGCCTTGCTTGATGACTTCCTCCGCCGCGCGCAAATAAATCTCCGTCTTGCCCGAGCCGGTCACACCGTAAAGCAGATATTGAAGCGCCGCATCAGACTGATGCGTCAAGGAGTTGACGATCTTCTCCAGCGCAAAACCCTGCTCGGCAGAAAGCACAAACGGATCTCTATTCTCGATTCTATTTTCCAGCCGTTCCAGCGGATCGCGGAAGATTTCATTTTCAAACAAACGGATTAGGCCGCGCTCTTCCAACTCCTGCAAATCGGCGAGGTTACAGCCGGTTTGAGCATACACCCACGAGAGATTGATCGGCTCAGGTTGTTGGATGAGGAAACGCAGCGCCGCTTCACGCCGCGCCTGCGTTTGCTTGGTGGAACCGAGGGCTTGCATCTCGCCTTCCGCCGCCTCTGGCGTGACTGAGAGCTGAGCAACGCGAATATATTTGGGTCTCACTCGCGGCGGAGGTAAAACGTTCTTCGACGTCAATACGCCCTTTTTGACGAGGAAGCCAGCGGTCTTGCGCCAATCCACCTTGGCAAAGTGACTGTCGATCTGACGCCCGCGTAAAGCGCCACGCTCGCGCAGAAGTTTGAGCAGACGGCTGGTAATTTTGGAAGAAGGTTCTTCGTATTCCCTAATTCGCAATTCATAGAGAATGTCGGCTTGTTGACTTAATCCGGTTGGCAGCATCAGGCTGACGATGGCAGCCAAAGGATTCAGCGTAGTCTCCGCCATCCGCATGGCAAGAGCAATTTGCGGCGGAGTCAGAAGCGGTGCAGGGTCGAGCAGGTCAAGGATCGGTTTGAGATTTACTACGGAGGAAGATTCGCTCCGTTCGATGACCACACCCTGCACAGTCTGATTCCCAAATGGCGCAACGACAAGACATCCCGCCTGAACCTGCGCGGCAAATTCAGGCGGGATGCTGTAATCGAAAACGCCGGAAACGGCGGGAATGTTGACGGCAAGTCGGGCGAACATGGTTCGATTATAATGTCTCATACGGAGACTGATATGAGTACATTCATTCTAGTAGCTGGCAGTTTGATGGTTTTGGTGGGGGTGGGGCTTTTAGCGTTTATGTTCATCCGTGCCAATCAGGTGAACCTGACGGGAAAGACGGATGAGAAGCCGGAGTGGATGCAATCCACGCCGCCGGAAGAGACAGTCAGCGCCACCCTGGCAGACGGTGAAGGCGTGACTTTGTACG
Source organism: Anaerolineales bacterium (assembly GCA_023382575.1). Classification (GTDB taxonomy): domain Bacteria; phylum Chloroflexota; class Anaerolineae; order Anaerolineales; family Villigracilaceae; genus Villigracilis. The sequence continues at coordinate 6,942 of JAHDWC010000037.1, read as the reverse complement.
ACCACGACGAAGGCGAGCAAATTGCCGCGCCATTTGCCGAGCAGATCGAGGATGTCTTGCGCGCAAAGATAGCCAGCGACCCCGAGCTAAAGGCGCTGGAGATCGATTTTGGCACCGCGGAAGACGGCGGCTTGGAGATTTACGTCAACGGGACCAAATATGATGGGGTGGCAAACCTGCCCGACGAACGCTTGAAGCAAGCCTTGCTTGAGGCGGTTAAAGATTGGAACAGCCGAAAGTAAGCGACGCATCAGGCTTATGATGAGCCATAATTCGGGTTTTCTGGTTGTTTTGCGGTAAACCAAGGCTGAGAACTGAAAAAGCTAGGTTAGCTTTCTGAAAAGCTAACCTAGCTTTTTAAAAAGTGACTGTAGCTTTTCGAAAAGCTACGGTAGCTTTTTTAAAAGTGAACGAGGGAATTTACATCGGCAGGGTGAGAGGGGCGATTTCCTGCTTATAGACTTCGCATAGGCAAGTTGGCAATGTCCCTTTGAACGCATCAAACACCCCTTTTCTTAGGAGCCAATATTCAAGCCTTTAGGACAACCGCCGCCCCATAGCCAACCACCGAAGACATATCTCCGGTCACATCGCCAGAGGTAGCGTAGTTAACCACTTGAACCACATTCGCGCCGAGATGTCGCGCCGCCCATAAGACCGCCGCCACGGCGGCATGTCCGCAAGCGAACCCTGCGCCGGCATGTTCCGCCTCGAAAATGGATTCAGGCTGGAAGGATTCGAAGCGCTTGAGCATTTCATGGTCAAGGTGGTGCGCTGTCTTTTGATCGTAGAAATGAGACAAATCCGTGGAGGCAACCAGGATCGCATTCTTGTCAGCGAGCGTTTTCCCCAGCGCCTCCCCCAGATGTTGAGCTGTCACCTGTTCCTGGTCACGGACCATAATGGGGAGCAGCTTAAAGCCGTCACGGAAAACGCGCTGCAAAAAAGGAAGTTCGATCTCGAGCGAATGTTCCTTGTCGTTGCGCAGAGGCGTGATGGGAAGGTTGAGATGCGTTTGCAATTCCCTCAAGGCGGATTGATCCACTTCCACGTCACCGAGCGGCGTGGCATAGGCCTGATGGCTGGTCGTAATCAACGAATAAGGCGCATAGTTGTGGAACGGGGAAATGACAGCCACAAGTTCGGGGTTTTGTCCGCGCAGGGCGGCGAAGGCGTGAGCGGCAACCGCGCCAGAGTAGCGATGTCCCGCGTGTGGGGCGATTACCGCGACGACCTGTCCTCTCAGGTTGGAGGGTTTAGCCTGGTCAAGATACCGGTCAATGCTGGCGGACAGGGATTTGGGATTGCCCTCGTACCAAGTCCCAGCAATGGGAGATGGGCGGAGATCGAGAGTGCTCATAAAGTTATTGTAGCACTTCCAGTCTGCTGGAACAAAAAACTTCCAAGGTTTTCCTTGGAAGTTTTTTGTGTTCTGCGTTACAGATTACGGCTCGATGATGGAGAAGTATTCCATATCGACGGTGATCGGCAGGACGTTGAAGGACGAGACTGAGACGCCCACGCTTCCTTCGCTCAAGCCGAAGCGCTTCTCGTCGATGCTGGTCACATCCTGTCCGTTGATCACGAGGGACAGTTTGTCGCCGTCACAGGTGATGGAGTACACATTGACATCCTTGCCCTGCTTGATGGCGTTGGAGCCACCGTTGGTGATGCGGCTGTATCCGATGCTGCCGCTGGCGGTCACTTCACCGTAGAGGATGTCGTACAGACCATTGTTGGCGATGTTGAACTCGTACCAGCCTGCGTTCGGGTCATAGCGGCAGATGAGGCTGATGGAGTTGTTGTTGCGTCCGAGGTTGTCCGCGCTGACTTCCACGGTCACATCGGAGTAGGTCGCACCTTCATAGAACAGGTAGTAGTACACATATTCGCTGTCGAAATCCCAGCGGAGCTTGCCATTCTGCGATTCGACAATGACTTTATCAGGGTTGGCATCATCGGAGCCGGTCACGGTCAGAATCGACCAGGCATTGCTGAGGGGCGAATCAAATTCCTCGGTGAAGAAGGCTTGATTCTGCACAGGTTGAGGCGGCTCCTGCTGTTGCTGCTGTTCCTGTGTCGGCAGTTCCTGGACCGGTTCACTGGTGGGCAGGGGGGGATTGGTCGGCGCCGGGGGATGGTAGGAAACGGGGTGGGTTCACCTCCGCCAAGTGCACTGCACGCCATGCCGACAGCTAGAATTACGACAACAAAAGCGAATAACGGACGATATTGTGATTTCATGTCTCTCTCCTTTTCGATTTAATTCGGCACAAGGATACATCAGAACCAGACAAAGCGGAAGGTACATTGGTCATGGTGAGATGATTTGCCTAAAGCTTAAGACTCCTTGCGCGTGAAAAGACGATGGATGTTGGGAATATGTTCCAAAAGAACAGCCACTTTCAAAAAGTGGCTGTCTCTAATTTATTTACCGGCGACTTTTCTGGTGCGCTTCGGTTTCTCCGGTGCTGCTTCTTCTGGAGCGGAGGTTTCTTCCACGGTGAGAGCAGGCTCGGGCAGTGATTCCGCTGCCGGTTCAGGCTGAGGCGCGGTGGGCGCTGGCGTCACAACGACAGTCGGCTTGCCGTTGATGCGGGCGAAGTAATCCTTCACGGTCACATCGTTGTAGAAGATCAGCGCGAGGATGCCAGCAACCATCGAGAAGACATTGCCCAATAAAAAGGTCAGGATTTCAAAAACGGCAATGGAAGTGGAAGGCTGGACAGGCTGCGGCTGGGCGCTCAACAGTTTTGCGGCGTAGATGATCTCGAAAATGCCCAGAATCGTGGGCAGGATCGTAATAGGAAGGCAGATCACGCCGACAATGGTGCTAAGCGCAGTAGCAGATGCGACAAACCCCCAAAATAGGTTGATAATGCCGCTCACCAACGTCATCAGCGCAATGGCAGTGACCAACCCCGGTTTTTGTTCAGTATATGTATTCATTCGTTGCTCCTTGGATGTATCTGGGAGATATAACGAATAAGGGCAGGATTGGTTGCAATTCTATGGTTGTTGAAAGGTTAAGGCTAAACTGCCGGGATATTGCGCTCCATTGGGGTCGGTGCAAACTGGGGCTGAGATGTTGGGAACGAAGGTTCCGCCCGCAGAAATGCGGATGTTGTACACAGTATCCGCTTGCATGAGGAAGTCTGCGTATCCATCTCCCAACTCAGGCTTGAACCCTGTAAAGAAGCGATCTTCTCCTTGTGCCCAAGTGACAATGATCTCAACGCCGGCTATTTCTCTGCGGCGTGAATCTTGCAGGGTGAATTGCATCCGCGGTGCTTGTCCGGGCTCACAGACTGTTTCTTGTGCGACAAGGGCAAAGGGAGAGCCGGGACCGGGGGTAGGGGTGAATGTAGGGCGCGGCGCATTCGTCTCGACGGTGACGGGGACGAGCGGAGTTTGTTCAAAGAAGACAGTTGGTAACGGCGTGGTTGTGGCTTCTTCCTCGATTTCAATTGCAGTTTCCTGAGTCTCTTCGGGCGTGGAGGTCACATCCGCGATGGGAGTGTTGAAAGTTGGGAAGGGTGTGGGCGAAATGGAGACAGGGTTGCTGGCAAAGCCTTGTTTTAAGTCTGTGGCGAGTTGGGCAAGTGGACGTACGGTTTCAAACGATTCGCCTTCTGCCAACATGCGCTGCGCTTGGGCGCTGAGTTCGGCGGTTGGGTCGGCATCTCCAAGCAGGTTGAGGCGGGCTCGTGCTCGTGCAAGGTCTTGGGTGGCGGCATAGGATGCGGCGATGACGATGCGGTATTGATCTTTGAAGTCTGCGCGCAGCATGGCGGGATTCGCATCTACATAGGTGACAGGGGAGAGCCGCCATGAGTAAAGCAGACCTACTCCCAGTCCGATAAGAAGCGCGAGAATGAAATGAAGTGTGGTACTGCGGAAGAGTCGACTCATGGATTGCTGTTCCCCTGTGGTTGATACGTCTGCATGGCGGTGAGTAGTTGTTGCAGGATTTGGATTTCATCCCCTGTAAAGCTGTTATGGTTTGCGTATTCCAGCGCGGAGGTGGTGATGGCGGCGGGAGATTCGCTGCCGAGCACGGCAAGACGCCGCACGGCAGTTTCGTCATCGAGGTCGTTTTGGTACGCTTCTGCCACCATGAGGACGTAATCGACGCGATAATCTTCCCTGAGAATGTTGGGCGGGACATCGGTGTATTCAACCGGGTCGATGACCCATCCATACGCCAGCCCAAGTGCAATTCCGAGGACGAGCGCGAGAATGATCTTGATGATGTTCGTCGATGACATGTTGGGATTATAAACAAAAAATGCCCGGGCAGGCGATCGGCGGCACCCGAAGACACTCTCTTACCGTTGCTATCTTTCGATCCTGGCGGGTTTTGAAAGGCTTCGCCGCGCCGGGCCTGCCCGGACAAGATGCAAGCATACCCGAAGGTTATTGCTGTGTCAAATTATAGATTCTCAGATTCGACCACAGACAGGAAGACTTCGACCAATTTAGGGTCGAAGAGCGTGCCCGCGTTGTGACGCAGATATTCGACGACATGCTCACGCGGCAGTTTTTTGCGATAGGGTCGGTCGCTGCAAAGCGCATCCCAAACATCCACGATGGCGAAGAGACGAGCCGCGAGCGGAATTTGCTCACCTTTCAATCCGTGGGGGTATCCACTGCCGTTCCAGCGTTCGTGATGATAAAAGGGAATTTCCAGGGCAGGATGCAGATACGCAATGGGCGATAACATCTCATAGGCGTAAATGGGATGCTGACGCATCTTCTCCCATTCGGTCTCGTTCAGTGGACCGGGCTTTTGCAGGATCTCATCAGAGATGGCGATCTTGCCCATATCGTGCAAGAGCGCGCCGCGACGGATGTGAGCGAGTTCTTCTTCGGTGAATCCCAGCTTGGAAGCGACGACCAGCGCCAACTCGGTGACGCGCTGCGTGTGACCTTCCGTTTCGCGGTCGCGTAAGTCGAGAGCGCGCACCCAGCCTTCGATGGTCATTTCGTAGGCTTCCTGCAAATGGTTATGAGCGAGTTTAAGTTCTTCTTCCGCGCGCTTCCGCTCGGTGATGTCGCGGGATGCGCTTTGGACTTCACTGATTTGTCCCGTTGCCGCATCATGGACGGCGCGGGCAGAGGTTTCCAACCAGACGAATTTTCCATCCTTGCGGAGGGCACGGTATGCAACAGTGAAGGTTTTATCTACGGGGGCGGGGGTATCCTTGAATATCTCGCGGACCTGGTTTACATCTTCCACGTGGATAAAGTCGAAGCAGATCGTTCCGGTCATTTCTTCGGGGGTGTAGCCGAGGATAGTCTTACAAGCCGGGGAGACGTAAACCATTCGCCCGTCGGTGGTGAGGCGGGCGATCATGTCACTGGCGTTTTCAGCCAGCAGACGGAATTGCGCTTCGCTCTCCAATAAAGCTTTTTGCATGTAAGTACGTTCTGCCCGCGCCGCCCATTGTTCGATGGCGCGTTCGGCGAGATGCGGCATATCCAGCATGGATTCGGGGGATTTAACCACATAATCCAATGCGCCAGATTTGAGCGCTTCAACGGCGATGCGTTCGTTGCCGTAGCTGGTCATCAAGATGATGGGAGTGGCAAGGGGGTCGTGATGGTCAGGCAGCAGTTCCATGCTTTCGCCATCTGGCAGGCGCCAGTCTGCGATGATTAGAGCCGGTTGCTGTTTTTGAAGGGATGCACGAGCTTCGCTGAGCGATTTGACACGCTGGATCTGGAATTTGTTTGGCTGTTCCTCAAATGCACGCTGAATCAATTCTGCATGAGGATCTTCGTCTTCGATCAACAAAATATTGATTTTTTCTTGAAACATAGACTGCTTTCAGAGGATTACGGATGAGGATGTATATTCCAACCCAACCAGTAGAAGCCAAGATCATCCATCATCTTGCTGAACTCCTCGAACCCCACCGGTTTGACGAGATAACTGTTCACATAATTATGATAGGCGCGCGCCACATCGCGCTCCGCCTCGGAGGTGGTCAGAACGATGACCGGAATGCTCTTGACCTCTTCCTGTTGTTTGATGACGCTCAATACTTCGAGCCCGTCCACACGCGGCAGACGGAGATCGAGGAGGATGACATGTGGGCGCGGACTTGTCTCGGGATTTTCATGTTCCCCCCGGCGAAGGAGATAGTCCAACGCACTCTGCCCATCCGAAAAATGGATGATCCGGTTGGCAATGCGATGGTCTTCCAAAGTCCTGATCACGAGCTCGGCATGATCTGCGTTATCTTCCACAAGCATTACTAACACAGGTTCACCCATCATCTTTTGTCTCCTGTTTCAAAGTGACTTATTGTAAACGATTTGAATGAATCAGGCATAGTGCTGCAAGGTTGTCATTTGTATGCCCGGAAAACAAATTCGCCGCAGAAAGGGCAGGGGAGAACGTGATATAATTTTGCAACTCAAAACCCAAAATCAAGTGTTGGCTAAGGAGAGATTTATGGAAATCACGACTCAGGAATTCAAACATTGCGACCTGATCAAAGTCAAGGGACGGGTCGATAGCGCCACCGCCCCTCAGTTCTCGAAAGCCCTGGAGACAGCCAACGACAACGGTCGCTATAAGATTGCCATTGAAATGAGCGAATTGGAATATATGTCCAGCGCTGGTTTCCGTGCTTTGCTCGCCACGCAGCGTAACTGCAAACGCTACAATCGCGGAGAAGTTGTCCTGGTGCGTGTTCCCGACCGTATTCGCGAAGCCCTCGAACTTGCCGGGTTCACCGAACTCTTCAAAACGTTTGACGATCCTGTCGAAGCAGTTGGCAGCTTCTAATTTGCACAAATCTAATTCTTGAATAGGAAATGCCGTCTCATCCACATGAAGAGGCGGCATATCATTTCTTTATGCCCAGTTATACTTTCCCAGCCAGGTTCGAATTTTTGGATGAGATTCGAGAATGCGTTGCACAAGTCGCTCGT